>CAYSTY010000026.1:0-1079 GCA_964433685.1 uncultured Actinomycetota bacterium
CCGCGGGTACGGCGGTCGCGACCAACAGGCCTGCGGTCACCGCCCCGAGCTTCAGGACTCGCTTCACGGGTTGCCTCCGGATCGGTCGTGGCGCGACGCGTCGGTACGTCGTGCTCACCCGCCGTTGGCCGGGGCCGTCCGAACGGGTGCGGGCAACCTCGCAGCGGCCTGTGTCCCGAGCGTCGCCCGATCGTTTCGTCGACGTGTCACCGACCCGCGACCGTGTGAACTCTGTGTTTCGTCCCCGGCGGGGAGCCCCGCTGCACGGCCGGGGGTGGCGGCCGGAGCCGGCGCTAGCGTCCGCCACGTCCCATCCTCTCCTCCCCCCGTCCCCTTCCCCGCCCCTCCCATGGAGCCTCCACGTGCCGCTACGTACCGCTCTCGGCCAGATCGGCGCCCGCGTCGGCGACATCCCCGGCAACGTCGACCGCATCCTCGACGCGTGGCGTCGCGCGGCCGACCAGGGCGCGGACCTGATCGTCTTCCCCGAGCTGGCCACGACCGGTTACCCGCCCGAGGACCTGCTGCTCAAGCCGGAGTTCATCGCGGCGAACACCGCCGCCGTCCGCCGCCTCGCGGCCGAGGGTCCCACCGGCACCGTGGCCATCGTCGGGTACGTGGGGACCGCAGACGACGACCTGGCCGGTCCGGGGACCGCGCGCACGGCCTCCGAGGTGGCGTCCGCCGCGCCGTCGGAGCTGACCAACAGCGCGGCCGTGCTCGCCGACGGCGCGGTGGTGGCCACCTACGACAAGCTGCGGCTGCCGAACTACGGCGTCTTCGACGAGGCGCGCTACTTCACCCCCGTCGACCGTCCGCTCGTGATCCGGATCGCCGGGGTACCGGTCGGGGTCACCGTGTGCGAGGACCTGTGGTCACACCCCGGTCCGGTGGGCGAGGCGGCGAAGGCCGGTGCGAAGCTGATCGCCAACCTCAACGCCTCCCCCTACCACCGCGGCAAGCGCGACGAACGCCAGCGGCGTGCCGCCGAGCACACCGACGGGGACGGCACGTGGCTCGCGTACGTCAACGTCGTCGGTGGTCAGGACGAGGTCGTCTTCGACGGCGAGTCGTTCCTC
>CAYSTY010000026.1:1179-15875 GCA_964433685.1 uncultured Actinomycetota bacterium
CGTCAACGTCGTCGGTGGTCAGGACGAGGTCGTCTTCGACGGCGAGTCGTTCCTCGTCGGCCCCGACGGCGAGGTCCACGCCCGGGCCGCGCAGTTCGAGGAGGACCTCGTCGTCGTCGACGTCCCGATCGAACCGGTCGACATCGAGGTGGCGGTCGACCTGCCCGGCGCGGGCGGCGACCGGCCGGCCCTGCCCGAGCGCACCGATCGGCCGCGCCTGGACCCGGTCGGCGAGGTGTGGCACGCGGTGGTCCGCGCCACCCGCGACTACTGCCACGAGAACGGGTTCGAGGACGCGCTGCTCGGTCTGTCGGGCGGCATCGACTCCGCCGTGGTGGCCGCCATCGCTGCCGACGCGCTCGGACCCGACCACGTGATCGGCGTCCTGATGCCGTCCCCCTACTCGACCGGCCACTCCGTGTCGGACGCCGAGGTCCTGGCCGATGCGTTGGGCCTGCGACGGCACACGCTCCACATCGACGACCCGCTGACCGCCGTCGGCGAGGTCCTCGGCGACCTCGTGATCACCGGCTTCGACCGGTCCCCCGGGGCCGACCCCTCCGGGCGCGACGACGGGCGGGAGCCGGGCGTCGCCTACGAGAACCTCCAGTCGAGGCTGCGCGGGCTGCTGCTCATGGCGCTGTCGAACGAGACCGGCGCGATCGTGCTGACGACCGGCAACAAGTCGGAGTACGCCGTCGGGTACGCCACCCTGTACGGCGACATGGCCGGCGGGTTCGCCCCGATCAAGGACGTCCCCAAGCTCCTGGTGTACGAGATGGCCCGGTGGCGCAACGCCAACCCGGCGCCGTTCGGCGGCCCGGAGGACGGCGAGGTCATCCCGGTCTCCACCATCGACAAGCCACCGTCGGCGGAGCTGCGACCCGACCAGCGCGACGACGACTCGCTGCCGCCCTACGAGGTGCTCGACGCCATCGTCGCCGGCTACGTCGAGGACCTGCGATCGGTCCCGGACATGGCCGAGGCGGGCATCGGTGACGAGGCGGAGATCCGGCGGGTCGTGCGCCTGATCGACAACGCCGAGTTCAAGCGTCGCCAGTCCGCACCCGGACCCAAGGTCACCTCACGGGCCTTCGGCCGGGAACGGCGGGTGCCGATGACCCACGCCTGGCACGGCTGAGCTCAGCCGTCCACCTCGGTCGCGATGCGGATCTGGGCGGCGACCGCCTCGGGGTGGGTCAGCGGGAGCCAGTGACCACCGTCGATCACGCGGACGGGGATCCCGAGTCGGTCGCGCAGGTCGTCGAACACCCGCGGTGACACGAACGGGTCGGCGCGACCGGTCACGACCCGGAGCGGCAGGTCCTCGGGCAGGTCACCGAGCGGCTCGCGCCAGGGGCCCCACCCGTTGGCGCGGTACAGCTCGATGCCGCGGACGGCGTCCTCGACGACCGTCGGTGACGGGGACGGGTGCCCGCCACGTCGCAGGGTCGCCGGCAGCAGGCGGCGCACGACCAGCTCGGGGACCGCCGGCACCTGGAACGCGCCGACGTACCACGACCGTCCCGCCTGACCGGCGACCTGCCACAACGCGGCCGGGTCGCGCTCGTCGAGCCGGGTGCGCAGCCACCACCGTGCGACCTCGAGGCCGGGCGCGGACATCGCCGTGACCGAGGCGAGCCGGGAGGCCACGGCCGGCGTCCGTGCCGCGGCGAAGGCCTGTATCGCGCCCCAGTCGTGGCCGACGAGGTGCACCGGGCGTCCGGACGCGGTCGCGTCGACGACCGCGAGCAGGTCGTCCATCAGGTGCCGCAGGTGGTAGCCGGACCGGTCCCGCGGCGCGCTCGATGCCCCGGCGCCGCGGACGTCGTAGGTGACCACGTGGTGGTCCGCGGCGAGCTGGTCGGCGACGGGCCCCCACAGGTGCGAGCTGTCCGGGTAGCCGTGGACGAGCACGACCGTCGGGGCCGCGTCCGGCTCCCCCCGTTCGGTGACCGCCAGCTGTCCGATCGCGACCTCGACCTGTCGCTGCCTCACTGATCCGCTCCCGCTGTCCGACGCGGACGACGCGGTCCGTCGCCCGACGACCAGGCTGCCCGGGCGCGCGTGGCCGCGGTCGGGTTCCCTACCGCCGGTCGGGCGGGACACCGGCACGGAGGTGGACGTGGGTCGGCGGTCGGGACAGCCGGACCTGCTCGTCGTGCACGCCGACGCGCGTGCGGCCCGCCGGTGCATCGAACGCCTCTCGCGGGCCGGCATCGACGGTGGCGCCATCGAACTGCTCGGCCGCGTCGAGGTGGTGACGGCCGGACGTGCCGGTGACCGCCAGACCGACCTCGGCAGCTCCCTCGCGCTCGGTGGACGTCTCCTGCGGGGTGCGGCCTGGGGGGCGGTGCCCGGAGCGGTCTTCGGTGCCGTGCTCCTCGCCGTCACCTCCGGGCAGGGCACGGCCACCCTGCTGCCGGGCCTGGCCGGGGGCGCCGGTTTCGGCAGCGGGGTCGGGGTCCTCGTCGCGTTGCTCGCCGTGCCGACGATGGCGACCTCCTGGGAACGGACCTTCGCGCCGCTCGTGCCCGGAGGGGTGGCCATCGGGGTGCGGTGCGGGGACCGGCGCACGCTCGCCCGGGCTCGGCGGGCGCTCTCCGGCAGCGACGCCCGCACCGTGCGGGAGGTCGCCGACCTCGACGACCTGCCGGACGGGTTGGTCGCCGACCTCGAGGCGTTCGACGAGGACGGTTGACCGCGGGCGGACAGCCGTCCGGCGATGTGCGCGGGGGCGGGACGCTCCCGTACCCTCACCCGGTCACACCGATCCGGTCGACCGCTGGACCCACGGGAGTGGGCCGGCAGGAGGAGCCCCACGGTGTCCGTTCACGCTGCGTCCGGCGCGTCCAACCCCTCGCGCCCCGTCTCGATCCACGACCTGCGGGCCATCAAGGAGCGCGGGGAGCGCTTCGCGATGCTCACCGCCTACGACGCCTCGTCCGCCGCCCTGCTCGACGAGCTCGCCGTCCCGGTCATCCTCGTCGGCGACAGCCTCGGCATGGTCGCGCTCGGCTACGAGTCGACCGTCCCGGTCACCCTCGACGAGATGCTCCACCACACCCGGGCGGTGTCCCGCGGGGCGCCGAACAGCCTCGTGGTCGGCGACCTGCCCTTCGGCACCTACCAGGACGGCCCCTCGCAGGCCTTCGCCGCGGCGGTCCGCATGCTCAAGGAGGGCGGTGCCAACGCGGTCAAGCTCGAAGGTGGCGGCCCGATGGTCGCGGTCACCGAGCACCTCGTCCGTGCGGGCATCCCGGTGATGGGCCACCTCGGCCTCACCCCCCAGTCGGTCAACCAGTTCGGTGGGTTCAAGGTCCAGGGCCGGGACGCCGACGCGGCCGAGCAGCTGCTCGCCGACGCGATCGCCCTCGCGGAGGCGGGTGCGTTCGCCCTCGTGCTCGAGTGCATCCCCGCCGACCTCGCCGCCCGCGTGACGGCCGCCATCGACGTGCCGACCATCGGCATCGGTGCCGGACCGGCCTGCGACGCGCAGGTCCTCGTCTGGCACGACCTGCTCGGCCTCACCACGGGTCACCTGCCCCGCTTCGTCAAGGCGTACACCGACCTCCGCGCGGACATCGCGGGCGCCGTCAAGTCGTTCGTCAGCGAGGTCGCCGACGGCGAGTACCCCGGTCCCGAACACACCTACGGCTAGCCCGATCGCGCGGCGTCGCGGGCGGCTCGTCGTCGCAGGTGGCGCGCCAGGCGCCGCAGGTCGGCGACGGTCGCGGCCGTCCGCGGCCCCCACCAGAACAGCCCCGTGCCGTCGATCAGGCGCACGCGGTGCCCGGGGAGGTCGGCGCCGTCCGCGACCGTGAACGCGTACGGCTCGTCGGTCAGGAGCACCACGTCGAGGTCCGCGGCCACGACCGCGTCGCGTCCGACCGATGGGTAGCGCTCGCCCGCGACGTCCGGCCGGACCGCGAACCCCGCCGCGGCGAGCACGTCGGCGGCGATGGTCGCGGGCCCGACGGCCATCCACGTCTCGTCGTCACGGCCCGCGAGCGGGGGCATCCCGCGCCAGATCGGTACGAAGGCGGACACCGGTGGCGTGGCCGGTCGGGTCGCCTCGACACGCGCGAGCGCATCGGTCACGTCCCGCGCGGCACCCGGGACGCCGACGGCCTCCGCGAGCCGGGTGAGGCTGGCGGCCGCGTCGGCGAGGGTCCGCACCCGGGTCACCCACACGGCGATCCCCGCGTCCCGCAGCCGTTCGACGTCGAGGGCGCGGTTCTCCTCCTCGTTGGCGACGACCAGGTCGGGCGCGAGCTCGACGATCGCCGCGACGTCGGGGTTCTTGGTGCCCCGCACGGTGCGGGCGCCCGGGAACCCATGGGGAGGGGCGGTGCACCACTCGGTGCGGCCGACGACGCGGTCGGCCAGGTGCCACCACCACAGCGTCTCGGTGAGGTTGGGGACGAGCGAGACCAGCCGCTCCGGACGCTCGGGGACCACGACCTCGGTGCCGAGGTCGTCGACCAGCGTCCGTCCCGCGCCGATCAGCGGTCCTCACGGGAGGGAAGGTGGGTCCCCTCGGCCTCACGGGCGAGGACGTACAGCTCGTCGGCCACGCGGTTGAGGTAGCGCAGCGGCGCGTCGTCGGGCAGCAGGCCGGCCGCCTTCATCGCCACGACCTCCCGTTCCGCACGCCGACAGACGGTCCGGGCCAGGTCCAGGGCCGCGGCCGCGCGGTCACCACCGGGGACGACGAACGTGGTCGGCAGCGGGTGACGTTCGACGCTGGCGTCGATGCGGGCGTCGATCGCGTCGACCATCGCGTCGTCGACCTTCGACACGCCGACCTCGAGCCGGTCCCAGTGCTCCTCGAGCGTCGCGAGCTGCGCCCCGACGACGAACAGCTCGCGTTGGATGGCCAGGACCAGGTCGTGGAGGTGGGCACGGTCGGCATCGTCGACCAGCTCCGCGCGCGCCAGTCCGAGCGCGCTGCAGGTCTCGTCGACGGTGCCGTAGGCGCTGGTGCGCAGGTCGTCCTTGCGCACACGCCCGCCGTAGAGCAGACCCGTGGTGCCGTCGTCGCCGCGTTTGGTGTAGACCTTCACGTACGGCTCCTCGAGGTGGCTCGGCGGCGGGGGCGACGGGTCCCGATCGACCCGCGCGGCGGGACGGACGAGCCTAGCCACGCGTTGCTCGCCCGCCGGGCCCGCCGGTAGCGTCGCCCGCGAACCCGTCGCGCTCATCCGTCGCCCCCGCCACGAACCGCCGAGGCCCCCGTGACCGACCGTCGTCCCCGCCAGGACTTCCGTGTCCTGACCCGCCGACGCGGTGGGTACGACGGTGCGGTGATGTACGACGTCCAGCTCCAGGTGGCGGCGACCGGCGCGCTCGTCTGGGCACAGACCTTCTCCGACGAGGCCCAGGCCGACGACTTCGAGACCCAGCTCGACGGCGACCTCGACACCCTCGACGACGTCACCTTCCGACGCAAGTACGGCGTCCCCGCCAGCGTCTGACGCGTGACGAGCACCGCGGCGCCGGCAGCCCGCTCCCCCGGGGCACACGCACGGCCGTTGACGGCCCTGCCACGGGACGGGGCCGGGCGGATCGACCTCGACACCGCCTGGACCGCCCTGGCCCCCGCCGACCTGCTCGAGAGCGCACCGAGCAGCGGCGGCTGGAGCTACCTGGTCCCCCACCTCGGGGAGCGGCTCGTCGACGACGGCGAGCGGACGTGGTCGCAGCTCGCCGGCCGCGCACCCGTCGACCTCGGCCCCGACCCCTTCGCGGCCATCGACCGCTGGTGCGCACAGCACCAGGTGACGCCGACCGCCCCCCGCGACCGCAGCCTCCCGCCGTTCACCGGCGGGCTGGTCGGTGCGTTCGCGTACGAGCTCGGCCACCGCGTGGAGCGCGTCCCGGACCCGCCACCGGCGGACCGGCCCGCGCCGCACCTCACCCTGCGGGTCGCCGAGGTGGTGGTGGCCGTCGCGCCGGCTCGCGACCGCGCCCTGCTGCTGACCCGTCCGCTCGGCTCCGACCCCGACGTCGTCGCCGCCCGCGCCCGGGACACGGCCGGCCGGCTCGCGGACGCGGTCGCGTCACCGCCCCCGCCGGTGGCGGGCCCCCGGCCGGTCACCACCTCGCTACCGCGCGCCCGCTACCTCGCCGCCGTCGACGAGATCCTCGGACGCATCGCCGCCGGCGACTGCTTCCAGGTCAACCTCACCCAACGCCTGACGACCCGCTGGGACGGCGCCATCGAGGCCCTCTACCGCCGTCTGCGGGACGCCTCACCGGCGCCACACGCGGCCCTGCTGCCCGACGTGGGGGTCGCGTCGGTCTCACCCGAGACCTTCCTCGCCGTCGCGGACGGCCAGGTCACCACACGCCCCATCAAGGGGACCCGCCCCCGCGACCCGGATCCCGACCTCGACGCCGCCCACGCCGACGACCTGGCCACGAGCGCCAAGGACCGGGCCGAGAACGTCATGGTCGTCGACCTCGAACGCAACGACCTCGGTCGGGTCTGCGTCCCCGGCACGGTGCGCGTCCCCCGGCTGTGCGCGCTCGAGGCGCACCCGACGGTGTGGCACCTGGTGTCCGACGTCGTCGGTGGGTTGCGCCCCGAGGTGGGTTACGGCGGGTTGCTGCGTGCCACGTTCCCGAGCGGCTCGATCACGGGCGCCCCGAAGGTCGCCGCCATGCGTGCCATCACCGCGCTCGAACCGGTCCCCCGCGGCTGGTACTGCGGCGCCGTCGGCTTCCTCGCGCCGGGCGCCGCGTCGCTGTCGGTCGCGATCCGGACGGCGACGCGCCACCCCGACGGCACGGTCGACCACGGGGTCGGGGGCGGGGTCGTCGCGGACTCCGACCCGGCCGGCGAGCACCGCGAGAGCCTCGACAAGGCGGCCGCGTTCCTGCACGCCGTGCGCGGGACCGTCACAGGCGGGTGAGGCGCACCCCCGAGTGGCTGCGGTGACGCTGGTTCACCGCGATGATCACGGCGGTGAGCGCTTCGAGCGTCGCGGCGAGCCGGAGCGGTCCGCAGTGGACGGCACGTGCGCCACCGAGGTGGTCGTCGACGAGGTTGGCGACCTGCGCGACCGCCTCGTCGTCGTCGCCGCACAACAGCACGTCCTCGTCGAGGTCGCCCGCGCGCCGCAGCGTCACCGCCGACACGGTGTGGAACCCGGCGACCACCCGCGCCCCGGGCGCTGCTCCGGCGAGCAGCGCCGCCGCGGACGGGGCGTCCCGCACGCCCGCGGGACGGGGGCCGGCGGCGTCGAAGGCGAGCGGGCTCAGGGCGCTGACCAGGATGCGTCCCTCGAGGTGCGCGGCCACGCCGCCGACGAGCTCGGGCGCGCCCTCGGTGGGGATCGCGGCCACCACCACGTCGCGCTGCGCCGCCCCGTCGTTGCCCAGCCCCTCGACGGTGCCCGCACCCGACGGGAGATCGGCTCGCAGCTCCTGCGCGGTGTCCGCCGCCCGTCCGGGGTCGCGCGATCCGATGGTCACCGCCAACCCCGCCGCTGCCCACCGGGAGGCGAGCCCCGCGCCGAGCTTGCCGGTGCCGCCGAGGATGCCGATCGTCGGGTGGGTTCCGTGCGCCACGCTGCTCCCTCGCGTCGGTGACCGTCGCAGCCTCGCAGCCGGACCGCCTCGGCGCGACCGCAGGCGCGGCTCGGCCGCGCCTCGACCACCGCCGGTCCGACATCCCGACCGGTACCCTGGGCGCCCCGCCCCGACCGGAGCCCGTCCGTGCCTCGACCCGCCGATCATCGGCTGCGGTGGCACCGGACCACCCTCGCGGGTCGGACCGTGGTCTACGGCGAGGCCGGCGACGGCCCACCGGTCGTCTTCACCCACGGGTGGGGCCTGACGGCCCGTTCGTACGCCGAGGCGCTCCCGTTGATCGCCGCGTCCGGGCACCGGGTCCTGGCACCGGCCCTCCCCGGGTTCGGACGCAGCGACGCGCTCCCCGGCGAGTACACCTTCGAGAAGCTGGCCAACTGGCTCGACCAGCTGCTCGACCACCTCGGGGTGGACGAACCGGCGGCGCTGGTCGGGCACTCGTTCGGCGGCGGGGTCGCGACCGCGACCGCTTGGTACCACCGCGAACGGGCGCGGTCGTTGACCCTCGTCAACTCGGTCGGCGGCTCGGTGTGGAAGGAGGGGACCCGCGGTCCGCGGTCCCTCGCCGACCGGCCGCTGTGGGACTGGGGCCTGCACCTGCCGGCCGAGTTCCGTCCACCCGGTCTCGGTGGCCGCAACCCCTGGCGCGCCTCGCGCAAGGCCCTGCCCGTCGTGCTCCGTGACCTCGTCACCAACGCCCTGACCAACCCCGGTGCGGTGTGGCGGGCCGCGGAGCTCGCCCGCCGCGCCGACCTGCGTGACGAGCTGCAGGAGCTCGCGCAGCGGGGCTTGCCGGTCGCGATCGTCTGGGGCGCGGAGGACACCGTGGTCCCCGAGGCGACCTTCCTGGCGATGTGCGAGGCCGCCGGTGCCCAGGGGGACATCATCGAGGACGCCGGCCACTCCTGGCTGCTGATGGACCCCGAGGGCTTCGGCGAGGTCGTCACCAACTCGATCGCCGTGCGCGACACCGTCACCGACCGCACCCCACGCGGCGCCGACGTCCGCACCTCGCGCCTGGACCGGCCGGCGTGAGCTCGACCGGCCCGAACGGCGGCGGGCCGCCACCGCCGCCGGACATCACCGCGGGCACCGCGCGCTGCGACGTGCTCGTGATCGGCGCCGGGCTGGCCGGCCTCTACGCAGCCGTGTCCCTCCCCGACCACCTCGACGTGGTGGTCGTCGACAAGGGCGTGCCGGGCGGCGACTCCGGCTCCTCCCCCTGGGCCCAGGGCGGCCTCGCGGCCGCGCTCGGTCCCGACGACGGTCCGGACCTGCACGCCGAGGACACCATCGTCGCCGGCGACGGGCTGTGCGACCCGCTCGCGGTCGCGACGCTGGCGCGGGAGGCGCCCGGGCACGTGCGTCGCCTCATCGAGCTCGGCGCCGTGCTCGACCGCCTCCCCGGCGAGGTGACCGCCCTCGCGCCCCGTCCCGAGGAGATCGACCTGTCGACCCTCTGGCTGGCCCGCGAAGGTGGCCAGCGCGTCGCCCGTTCCGTGCGCCGTGCCGACGCCACCGGCGCGGAACTGATGCGAGCGCTGCGCGCCGCGGCCGCGCCCCGCGTGCGTCGCCTGCCGGGGATCGTCCGCGCGCTGGCCCGCGACGGCGACGGCCGGGTCACCGGTGCGCACGTGGTGACCGCCGACGGGCCGGTCGCGATCGCGGCCCGCGCCACGATCCTGGCCACGGGCGGTTGCGGTGGCCTGTACGCCGCGACGACGAACCCCGACAACGCCACCGGGGACGGGCTCGTCCTGGCCGCCGTGGCGGGTGCCGCGGTACGGGACGTCGAGTTCGTGCAGTTCCACCCCACCGGCCTGGCCGTCTCCGGGACCTGGCGGTTCCTGCTGACCGAGGCGCTGCGGGGCGCGGGCGCCACGCTCCACGCCGCCGACGGGACCCGCTTCCTCCTCGGCCGCCACCCCGACGCCGAGCTCGCCCCCCGCCACGTGGTGGCCAAGGCCATCCTCGACCAGCCGGGGACGACGGCCTGGCTCGACGCCACCGGGCTCGGCGAGGAGGTGCTCGTGCGCGACTTCCCCACCGTCCTCGGCGGGGCACGCCAGCACGGGTTCGACCTCGCCAGCGAGCGTGTCCCGGTGACGCCGGCGGCCCACTACCACGTCGGTGGGGTCCGCACCGACCTCGACGGCCGGACCTCGGTCCCGGGTCTGTACGCCTGTGGCGAGGTCGCGTCCACCGGGCTGCACGGCGCCAACCGGATGGCGTCCAACTCGCTGGCCGAGGCGGTGGTCTTCGGCGCCCGCGCCGCGACGGCGGCGGCGTCAGAGCTCCCGGGCGCGGCCGGACAGGTGGACGCCCCGCCGCCGAGCCGCCCCGGCAACACGGGTGACGTCGCCGCCGTCCGCTCGCGCCTGCGCGAGGTGATGCTCACCGGCGCCGGGCCCGTGCGCAGCGAGGCCGGTCTGGCGGCGGTCGCGGTGCAGCTCGAGGCCTGGACCGCCGACCTCGGGGACCCGGCGACCGACCCGGCTGCGATCGAGCTGTGGCACGCCCTCCGTGCCGCGAGCCTGATCGTGTCGTCGGCGCGGCTGCGCACCGAGTCGCGCGGCGGTCACTGGCGCGAGGACCACCCGGCTCGGGACGCGGCGTGGGACGCGATCCACCTCGAACGCACGCCGAACGTCGGCTGAGCGGTCACAGCTCGTCGACGTCCTCGAGCCCCAGCGCGACGAGCCGGCGGCGGTGACCTTCGAGCACGGTGACCGCCAGTTGCTTGACCCGGGTCTCGCCGCTGATGCCCTCCTCGGAGGCGTCGTGCTCGAGCAGGACCTTGAGCGCGTCGGTGTCGGCGATGACCCCCTGGAACGCGGTCAGCGCCCGTCCCAACATGTCGGCCGCCTGTCGGCGCGCACGTTCCCGCGCCGTGTCGTCGACCAGCTGCTCGGCCAGCCGTTCCCGCGCGAAGGCCTCGAACGGGGCCCGGTCGGCGAGCGCGCCCACGACCACCACCGCGGTCTCGGGGTCGAGCGTCGGCGCGAGCGCCCGACCGAAGTCGGCGGCGATCGGCAGCCCGATGGCGAAGAAGACGTTGGCCCCGCACCAGTCGTCGAGCGGGACCCGGTCGAAGTAGGCGTCGAAGTGCGGCTTCTGACGATCCATCACCGCAGCGGCGAGGTCGGTCCTGGCCGTCAGGTGGTCGCGCAGCGCCGCGTAGGCCCGGTGCTCGCGGACGGCGAGTTCGGCGAGCTGATCGGCGGCGACGGCGTCCGGGGCGGAACGCAGCGCCCGTGCGCTCGACTCGAAGGAGCGCAGCTGGCCGTACGCCAACGCACCGAGGACCTCCACGGTCGCGAGCTCGAGATCACCGTCACCGTCCACCACGCCTCCTCGTCCTCGCCCGAGGGTAGTGGGCTGACCGACGCTCCTCGCGGCCAGGTCACGCCATCCAGCTCGCCCAGTAGTCGGCCACCTCGACCTGCGTCCCGGCCGCCGTCGCCTCGAGCGGGTGACGGCTGTCGATCATCACCGCGATCTCATCGGTGAAGTCCTTGCTGCCGGCGTTGGCGACCGCCTTCGGGTGCGGCCCGTGGTGGATGCCCTGGGGGTGCCAGGTCAGCATCCCCGGCTCGATCCCCGCGCGGCTGAAGAAGTCACCGTGGTGGTAGAAGATGACCTCGTCGTAGTCGATGTTGCGGTGGTAGAAGGGCACCTTCAGGGCGTCGGGCGCGGTCTCGAGGGGACGCGGCACGAAGGTGCAGATCACGGCGTTGCCGGCCACGAACGTGGTGTGCGCGCTCGGCGGCAGGTGGTAGCTGAACGAGCTGACGGGCTTCAGGTCGTGGGCGCTCAGGGCGAACGCGGTCAGGTCGCCCTTCCAACCGACCACGTCGAGCGGGTGGAAGGGGTAGCGCACCGAGGTCAACTGGCCGCGCTGGCGGATCACCACCTCGAAGTCGCCGCGTTCGTCGTGCGGGTCGACGTCGGGAACCCGGACGGCGGTGTCGTCCCACAGCGCGTGACGTCCGAGCAGGCCCTTGTCCGGCGGTTCGATCTCCGCGGTGGTGGCGATGGCCAGCAGGAAGCTCGGCGACGACGGCACCAGCCGGAAGGTGGTGCCGCGGGGCAGGACCACGTAGTCGCCGGCGCGGTAGTCGAGCGGACCGAAGTCGGTCTCGAACACCCCCTCCCCACGGTGGACGAAGAAGGTCAGGTCACCGTCCGCGTCGCGCAGGAAGAACGGCATCGCGCTCGCACGGTCCCAGACCCCGAGGCGCACGTCGGCGTTGCCGAGCACGTCGGTCCACAGCGCCCGTTCCCCCGAGGCCTCGGGCACCGCGCGCAGATCCATCGCGTGCGGGCGCAGCGGCCCCTCGATCGCGGTCCACCCGGTGGGCGCGTTCAGCCGGTACAGGTGGGTCGCGCGGCCGTAGAACCCCCGCCGCCCGTGCTCCTCCTCGACCGTGCCCACGGGCAGGCCCACGTGGGCCTGCGTCGTCGCCTGACCCCGCACGTACTGCACCACGGCTGGCCTCCCTCTCCGGGAGGCACTCTGGCAGCGGCCAGGGTGCGCCGCGCGCGGTTCTGCGCGCAGCGCACACCGGCGCCGGAGTGGTCAGGTGGCCCGTCGAGGACGCCACCCGAGGCGTTCGGAGATCTCCCGGGCGGAGCGCAGGACGCGCAGCGCGATGGTCTCGGGCTCGGGCAGCCGCGCCGTCGGCGCCACGATGCCGACGGCGGCCACCGCCTTGCCGGTGTGGTCGAAGACGGGCGCCGCCACACCGGACGCGCCGGGCTCGAGCTCGTCGCGGGTGTAGGCCACCCCGCGCTGCCGCACCGGCTGCAGGGCCGGGTCGCGGGCGCCGTCCGGCAGGAAGGCCAGCAACGCCTTGCCGTGGGCGGCGACCCCGAGGGGGTGGCGGAAGCCGATGCGGTAGTTGACCTGCACGAAGCGGTCGCCCGGATCGATGACCTCGACGACCACGAGGTCGTCGCGGTCACGCACGGCGAGGCAGGCGGTCTCGTTGGTGTCCTCCGAGAGCGCGCGCAGCGGCGGCCCGGCGAGCCGACGGACCTCGAGACCCTGCGCCGCCCGGACCCCGAGCTCGAGCATCGACAACCCGAGGCGGTACTTGCGCGTCTCCGGGTCGCGGGTGACGAAGCCCTCGGCCGTCAGGGTGTCGAGCAGGCGGTAGAGCACCGCCCGGTCGAGCCCCGTCGCCTCCGCGAGCCCCGAGACGGTCGCGCCGTCCCCGTGTTCACCGAGGGCGGTCAGCAGGGCCAGCCCTCGCGACAGGGTGCGCGAACCGCTCGATCGGCGGCTGGGCTTGTCCTCGTCCTCGTCAACCACGCTCGCTCCGAAGTCTCGACCGGCCGGCGGAGTGTGCTGCGCGACCCGCGCACGGTCAAGCGGCGCGGTAGCCCGCCCGGCCGTGACCGCCGTGGGCGGGTGGCCCGGCCGAGGGGCCGGGGTGGCCCCGTCACCGTCCCGGCGTCGGCTCGTTGGGGAAGGTGCCGGCGGCGGTGGGACCCGGAGGTGACCTCGGAGGTGACCTCGCCGGTCCCTGCCCGGTCTACGCTTCCGCCGCCGTTCCAACCGGGAGAGAGGAGCAGCTCCGTGCCATCCGTGCGCGCCAGCGTCGCTCAGCTCGGTGGTGTCGCCTCCATGGGCGTCGACGGCTTCCTCTCGGTCCGCAAGGGCTTCCCCTTCGGGGAGTTCATCCAGCAGTGCTGGTTCATCGCCAAGGTGACCGCCGTCCCGGTCGTGCTGATCTCGATCCCGTTCGGCGTCATCATCGCGCTGCACGTCGGGTCGTTCGCGCAGCAGCTCGGGGCCGAGTCCTCCATCGGCGCGGCGATGGTCCTGGCCATCGTGCGCGAGTCCGCGCCGGTCGCCACGGCGCTGCTGATCGCCGGCGCCGGCGGCTCGGCGATGACCGCCGACCTCGGCTCGCGACGCATCCGCAACGAGCTCGACGCGATGGAGGTGATGGGGGTCGACCCCATCCAGCGTCTGGTGCTGCCGCGCCTGCTGGCCGCCGCCGTCGTGGCGCTGCTGCTCAACGGCCTGGTCTCGGTCGCCGGCATCGCGGGCGGCTGGGTCATGGCCGTGCCCGTCCAGGGCGGCACGTCCGGGGCCTACTTCGCCTCGTTCACCGAGCTCGCCCACCTCCCCGACCTGTGGTCGGCGATGATCAAGGCGTGGATCTTCGGCGTCCTCGCCGCCGCGATCTCGTGCTGGTACGGCTACTCGGTCGTCGGTGGACCCAAGTCGGTCGGGGACGCGGTCAACCGCGCCGTGGTCCTGACCTTCATCATCCTGTTCTTCACCAACTTCATCGGGACGGCGCTGTACTTCAACCTCGTCCCACCGAAGTTCTAGGGGGCGCTGATGGCAGCTGGAGAAGCCGCGCCCACGGGGGCCCCCGCCGGCGTCCGCGCGATGCGGACCGTCTCGCGACCGCTGCGGCCGTTCGAGGAGCTCGCCGACCAGATGCGGTTCTGGGGCGAGGCCATCGGTGCGATGCCCTTCAGCCTCAAGTGGTGGCGCTCGGTGATCCTCCCCCAGATATCCGACGTCGTGGTCGGCGCCGGCAGCCTCATCGTCGGCGGCGGGATGATGTTCGTCATCGCCGCGCTGGCCTTCTTCACCGGTACCCAGGTCGGCCTGCAGGGCGTCGCCTCCCTCGAACAGATCGGCGCCCAGGCCTACGTCGGGCTCATCAGTTCCTTCGCCAACGTGCGTGAGATCACCCCGTTGATCGCCGGCATCGCCATCGCCGCCAAGATCGGGGCCGGGTACACCGCCGAGCTCGGCGCCATGCGCATCTCCGAGGAGATCGACGCCGCCGAGGTCATCGGGGTCCGGCCCATCCCCTACCTGGTCTCCACGCGGCTGTGGGCGGCGCTCATCCCCACCATCCCGCTGTACCTGCTGGCGCTGTTCAGCGCGTTCTTCGCCACCCGCCTGATCGTGACCGGCTTCTACACCGTGTCGCCCGGTGCCTACGACACCCGACTCGACCTGTTCCTGCCCCCGATCGACATCCTGTACTCGCTGAGCAAGGCCATCGTCTTCGTCGTCGTGGTGGTCCTGATCCACACCTACTACGGCTTCTACGCCAAGGGCGGGCCGG
>CAYSTY010000027.1:0-15712 GCA_964433685.1 uncultured Actinomycetota bacterium
GACGAGTGGCCCGCGGTGGACGAGCTGCGGGCCGAGGCGCCCGGCACCTACGCCGTGGTCGTGCGCTGGCAGATCTCGCCCTACCCCTACCTCGAGGCGGAGGACGCGGAGCTGGTGTTCCGCAGCGAGACCGGCTGGATCCGGGTCTTCCGCATGCGCCCCTACGACGAGGTGGTCGAGGGGACCGAGCCCACGGCGTCCGAGGCACCGGCCGACGGCGACTGACCGCGCGAGGTCCGCGGACGGGTCGGCACCGGGACCATGCCGGTGTTGCCCGCCGACAGGCGCACGAGCAGGTCGGCGAGCAGGCCGAGCGCGATGATCTGCAGCGAGACGATGACCAGGATCACCGTGTTGGTGGTGATGCGTCCGCCCTTGTCGACGACGTCGAAGACGAGTTTGGCGATCGAGCCGGCGAACAGGGCGCCACCGGACGGCAGGAACACCCGCAACGGGTTGAAGGTCATCACCATGCGGATGACCTGCTGCAGGTAGCGCGCGGTGTCCCGGCGCCAGTGGAACTTCGAGGTCCCCGCCCGCTCGGCGTACTCGATCGGCACGTAGTGCACGAGGTGGGCGTTGGCGAGGAACGCCAAGGTGATCGTCGTCACGCACGAGAACCCGTGCGGGAGCAGGTGCACGTACGGCAGCGCGGTGGAGCGGCGGAAGGCACGGAACCCGGAGTTGAGGTCCGGGATGCGCTCCTTGACCAGGTAGCTGGCGAGCTTGCGGATCAGGAACTTGGCGGGCACCCGCGCCCAGCGGTGGGTGCCCTGTTCGGAGGTCCGCGCCCCGACGACCTGGTCCCACCCGTCGTCGAGGTGGGCGACCAGCTCGGCGATCTGGTGGTTGGGGTAGGTCATGTCGGCGTCGGTCCACACCACGACCTCGCCGCGCGCCTGCTCGGTCCCGAGGCGGCGGGCGTACCCCGAACCGCGGTTGCGCGGCAGTCGCAGCATGCGGATCGCGCCCTCGTCCTCGAGCTCGTCGAGGACATCCGTCGACCCGTCGGTGGAGCCGTCGTCGATCACGAGGATCTCGAAGCTGCGTCCCGCGGCACGCAGACCCTCGGCGATCCGTTCCACCTCCTCGCGGACGTGGGTCACCTCGTTGAAGACCGGCAGCACGACGGTGACCTCGAGCCCGTCGGGGACGCCGGAGACGTCGGGGCCCGGTCCGTCCGCGACGGCGGGCAGGGAGGTTGCTGCAGGGTCGGCGGCCACGGCGGCGGAACCTCGCGAGGGTCGGTCGGGAAGGTGCGGGGAGGGTAGCGGTGGTGCCCGGCCGACCCCCGCGGGCGCGGCAGCGGTACCTTGAACGGCCGTTCGGCCGCCGCGCATGGCCCGCTCGGGCGAGCGACGCGGCTCAAGGCCACGGAACGGGTCGCCGATGTACGGAGCGTGACCACCTCTCCCGCCGCCCAGACCGTCGAGACGCCCGTGCTGAACCGTCGTCGCCCACCCCGTGCCATCGTCGTCGCCCTGCTCACCGTGGCGATGGCGCTCGGCCTCGTGGGACCTGCCGCTGCCCGGACCCTCTCCCCGGACCTCGAGTCACAGCTGGTCAGGATGACCAACCAGGCGCGGGCCGCCCACGGCCTCGCACCGCTGACGGTGGAACCCCAGCTGACCCGTATCGCGCGGGACTGGTCCGACACGATGGCCTCCCGCAAGGAGCTGTCGCACCGGCCGAAGCTCGCCGACGCCATCGAGGGCGACTGGCGGCGCATCGGCGAGAACGTCGGCGTCGGCCCCCGCCTCGAGACCGTGCAGCAGGCGTTCATGGACTCCGCGGGGCACCGCAAGAACATCCTCGGGGACTACGACCGCGTCGGCATCGGTGTCTACGAGCAGGACGGCCGGCTGTGGATCACCGTCAACTTCCTCGAGGGACGCGGCGACTTCCCCGTCTTCAACGACGTGCAGGCCAACACCCACCGGGCCAACATCGAGCAGCTGTTCACCCGCGGGACCACGCTCGGCTGCACCTTCGACCGCTTCTGCCCCGGTTCGACCGTGACACGCGGGCAGATGGCGACCTTCCTGGTGCGTGAGCTCGGCCTCACCGCGCGCGACGGGGGGTTCGGCGACGTGCCTCGCGGTCACGTCCACGCCGGCGCGATCGGCGCGCTCGCGGCAGCCGGCATCACCACCGGGTGCAGCGAGGGCCGCTTCTGCCCCGACGAGCGGGTCAACCGCGGGCAGATGGCGACCTTCCTCAGCCGTGCGAAGCAGCTGACCCCGACCACGCCGCGCGGGCTCAGCGACGTCCCCGCCAGCAACGTGCACGCCGGGACCATCGGGGCGCTCCAGCAGGCCGGGATCTCGCAGGGGTGCACGACCTCGCGCTACTGCCCGAGCGACGGCGTCACCCGCGGTCAGATGGCGACCTTCCTGCAGCGCGCCTTCGGCTGAGTCAGCGCACCCGGTCGCCCGAGCTGCGGCGCCCCATCGCGTGGTAGCGGACGCCGGCATCGATCATCGTGTCCGGGTCGTAGGCGTTGCGGGCGTCGATCACGATCGGGTAGCTGAGCGTCTCGATGAACGCGGTCGGGTCGAGCGCCTTGACCTCGTCCCACTCGGTGACCACCACGGCGGCGTCCGCACCCCGGAGCGCGTCGAGCGGGTCGGTGAACAGCTCGACCCCCTCGACCTGCTGACCGAACCCCTCGAGCGCGACCGGGTCGTAGGCGCGCACGAGCGCACCCTCGGCCTTCAGCGCCTCGGCGAGGTGGATCGCCGGCGCCTCGCGCAGGTCGTCGGTCCCCGGCTTGAACGCGGTGCCGAGCAGGACCACCACCTTCTGCTCGAGGTGCCACAGCTCGTCACGGAGCTTGCGCAGCACCACCTCACGCTGCCCCTCGTTGATCCGCCGGACCTCCTCGAGCAGGAGGAAGTCCTCACCGACCTGGCGGGCGAGGTGGATGAACGCGTCCACGTCCTTGGGGAAGCACGAGCCGCCGTAGCCGAGCCCCGCCTGCAGGAACTTGGGACCGATCCGCTCGTCGAGGCCCATCCCCTCCGCGACGACCTGGACGTCGGCGCCCACCGCGTCGCACACCCGCGCGACCTGGTTGATGAAGCTGATCCGGGTCGCGAGCATCGCGTTCGAGGCGTGCTTGATCAGCTCCGCCGTCGCCACGTCGGTCTCGACCACCGGCGCCCCGGTGCGCTCGACCAGCGGCGCGTACACCCGCCGCAGCACCTCACGCGCCGCATCGGACTCGGTCCCGTACACCACCCGGTCGGGCCCCAACGTGTCCGCCACCGCGTTCCCCTCACGCAGGAACTCGGGGTTGGAGGCCACGTGCACCTCCACGTCGTGCCCCCGCCGATCGAGCTCGCGCGCGATCACCCCACGCAGCCGCTGGCCGGTGTTGGCCGGCACCGTCGACTTCTCCACCAGCACCAGGTCCCGCTGCGCGAGCTCGCCCACCTTGCGTCCCACGGCCTCGACGTAGCGCAGGTTCGGGCCCCCGCCGGGCAGCGGCGGGGTCCCCACGCACACGAAGACGATCTCCGCGTCCTCGAGCGCCACCGCCAGCCGATCGGTGAACGACAGACGGCCCGCGGCCACCTGCTCGGCCACGAGCTCGGGCAGGTCGGGCTCGTGGAACCAGATCCGGCCCTCCACCAGCCCCGCGATCTTGGTGCTGTCGTCGTCCATCGCGACCACGGTGTGACCGTCCGCTCCCAGACAGGCAGCGGTGACCAGTCCGACGTGTCCGGCTCCGACGACAGCGACGTGCATGGGTTCGACCTCAGGTGGGTGGCGGCGGCAGGATAGGCCCCCCACCCGCCTCCGCAGTCCCGGGGGACGACCCGAGAGGTCCCCGTGCCCGACCGTCCCGCAGGTCCCGCTCCCGTCCCGGTCTGGCGCCGGGCCGTCGGGCGCCTCAAGCAGGTGCGCTCGCCCTCGCCCCGCGTCCGCGCGGTCCTGATGGTCGTCGCCGTGGTCGCGGTCGCGGTCGGGCTGACCTTCGCGGTGCGGACGCTGGAGGTCCGTCCCGAGCAGCTGCGCTGGGGACCGCTGCTCGTCGCGGCGCTCGTGGTCAGCCCGCTGACCCTGGCCGCGAACGCCGCCGAGCTGCGCTGGGCCGCAGCCGTCGTCGCACCGCCGGGCCGCAGCCTGCCCTGGACGACCTCCGCCCGGGTCGTGATCGCGGCGACCGTCGCGAACCTGCTCCCCCTGCCCGTCGGCGCCATCCTGCGGGTGGAGGCGGTGCGTCGCCTCGGGGTCGGGCTCGGCCCGGCGACGGCCACCAACCTCGTCGCCGCCGGCCTGTGGGTCGCGGCGGGCATCGGCATCGCGGGGACCGCGGCACTGCCGTCACGGACCGCCGCCGGCCTGCTCGGGCTCGGTCTGGCCGCCGCCGCGGTCGTGGTCAGCGTGCTGCTCGCGCGGCGCGTCGGCGGGCCGAGGTGGCAGCGTCCCACCGCCGCGCTGGTCGGGCTCGAGCTCGCCACCGCCCTGCTGCACGGCCTGCGGCTGTGGCTCGTGCTGAGCGCCCTCGGCGTGACCGCCACCGTGCGTCAAGCGCTCGTGCTCGGGGCGGCGGCGCCGCTCGCCGCCGCCGCGGGGGTCTTCCCGAGCGGGCTCGGCCTGGCCGAGGGACTGACCGCCCTGCTGTCGCCGGTCGCGGCGCTCCCGGCCGCGGCCGGGTTCCTCGCGACGGCGCTCGGCCGCGTCGTCGGGCTCGTGGCCACCGGCCTCGTCGCGGTGCTCTTCGGGGTGTCGGCGGTCCGCGACACCGTGCTCGAGGCGCGTGAGCGCGCCACCGAGCCGACCGGGGACGCGGCCGGCGGCGAGCTCAGCGCGCCCGGCGGGAGCGGCGGGTGAACCGGCGGTAGATGTAGCCGAGCCGCATCGGCAGACGCAGCACCCCGTGGAGGGCCCGCAGCCCCGCCCGCTGCAGCATCCCGGCCTCGGCACCGAGGTCGGGCGCCGGCGCCATCACCGACGGGTCGAGGCCACGCTCGATCGCGTCGCGACGGTCGGCGACCGGCAGGTTCACCCCGCGCGTGAACGGCACGAGCGCCTCCACCGGCTTGACCAGACGCGCGATGGCCCGTCCCGGTTGGTAGAAGACCACCTCGGGCCGGGCGAACCCCGCGTGCTCGGCCATGTCCTGGATGCACAGCGCCGTCGGCTGCCACCACATGCCACCGAAGTAGCGCCCGTAGTTGGCGTAGCTGGCGGTGAAGTTCTCCACCGCGTTGGTCTCGAGCACCACCACCCCGCCGGGCGTGGTCAGCCGCTGCAGCTCGATGAGCCCGACGAGCATGTCGGAGAGGTGGTAGAGGACGCCGGCGCACAGCACCACGTCGAAGCTCGCCTCGGGGAGCTCGTCCTTGACCTCGTAGAGGCTGCGGGCGTGGGTGGTGATCGTGTCGAGCCCGTAGGCGTCCGCGATCAGCCGGCACTGGGCGAGGTGGTCGGGCAGCTCGTCCACGGCGGCGACCCGCTCGGCGCCGCGGGCGGCGAGCAGCACCGACAACCCACCGGTGTAGCAGCCGATGTCGGCGACCTGCTTGCCGGTCAGGTCCTGCGGCCACCAGCCGAGGCGGTCGATCGCGCCGGCCAGCGACAGGTACTTCTCGCCGAGCAAGCCCGGCATCGTGAACGGGCCGAACGGGATGGTGTGACCCCAGCCGTACTGCGCCGCCTCGGCCAGCTCCTCCGCCCGACGTCGCAGCGCCGCGACGTCCTCGGCGCTCACCGACGGGTCGAGCTCGAGCGGCCAGGGGACGGCCGGCGCGGGGACGTAGGTGCGCTGACGGGGTGGCACGGCAGCCTCCGGAGGGGTGGGCGGGCGCCGGAGGCTACCGCCGGCGGCACTACCCTCGACGAGCCCGACGCTCCCCCAGGTCGCTGCGCCCCGTCAGCCGCCCGTCACCCGTCCGAGGTCCGCCGTGCCGCCGTCGTTGCTCCAGGTGTTCATCGGGACCAAGGCGCAGTACGTCAAGACCGCGCCGCTGCTGCGTCTGCTCGACGAACGGGGCGTGCCGTACCGGCTCATCGACTCCGGTCAGCACGCCGCGCTCGCCGCCGAGCTGCGCACCGAGCTCGGTGTCCGGGCACCGGACGTCACCCTGGGCGGTGGTGGCGACATCACCACCATCCCCGCCGCCATCCGGTGGTCGCTGACGATCCTGTGGCGACTGCTCGACGTCCGGCGGCTGCGCCGCGAGCTGTTCGGCGATGCGGGCGGCATCTGCATCGTGCACGGGGACACCCCCTCGACCCTGCTGGCCACCTTGCTGGCGCGCCGCGCCGGGCTCGAGGTCGCCCACCTCGAGGCCGGCCTGCGCTCACGTTCGCTGCTCGAACCCTTCCCCGAGGAGCTCATCCGGCGCATCGTGATGCGCTCGTCGAGCCTGCTGTTCGCGCCCGACGAGGTGGCAGCGGCCAACCTCGAACGACGCGGGCTCGGGGCGCGGACGGTCCGGACCTCGGCGAACACGGTCGTCGACGCGCTGCGGTACTCCCTCGGCGACACGCAGGTCGCGCCCACCGGACCGGCAGTGGTCACCATGCACCGGGTCGAGAACCTCCACCGACCCGAACGCGTGCGCGGCTTCGTCGAGCTCACCACCCGCCTCGCCGCCCGCGGCCCCGTCACCTTCGTGGTCCACGGACCGACCGCGGCCGCCGTCGCAGCGCACCGTGACCGGCTCCAGGCAGCCGGGGTGGCGATGATCGATCTGCTCGCCCACCAGCGCTTCACCCGCATGCTCGCGGCGGCGCCCCTGGTGGTCACCGACGGCGGCAGCATCCAGGAGGAGTGTGGCCTGCTCGGCGTGCCGACGCTCCTGTGGCGCGCCCAGACGGAGCGGCCGGACGGGATCGGCGCGAACGTGGTGCTCTCGCGCTACGACCGGGCCACCATCGAACGGTTCCTCGCCGACCCCGAGGCGTTGCGCCGGCCGCCGGCGACGGCGCAGGTCGCGCCCTCGGAGGAGATCCTCACCGTGCTCCAGGACCGGCTGGCCGGGCGGCGCTGACGGTCACCGGACCCGGCTGATCCGGTCGTTGACCAGCTTGTCCAGGGACCGTCGCAGCAGGCTGCTGAGCTGCGCACGCGTCACCCCGTCCCGTGGTCCGAACCGGCCGTCGCTGCGTCCGGCGATGAACCCGAGCTGCGCGCCGGCCCGGACGTTGCGTTCGTGCACGCCACCGACGTCCGGGAAGCCGGCTCCGCTCGGACGGATACGGCCGACGGCGAGGTGCTCGTAGGTCCGCACGAGCAGGCTGGCGAACTGTTCCCGGGTGACGGGAGCGGTGGGACGGTAGGTGCCGTCGCGGTGACCGTCGATGATCCCGCTGGCGGCGAGCGCCTCGACGTTGTCGCGGTGGGCGTCGCCGCGCAGGTCGCTGAAGCGGCCCCGGGACGGGACGGGCAGGTCGCGGGCCGTGCGCACGAGCCCGGCCAGGAAGGTCGCGACCTGACCGCGGGTCACCGTCCGCTGCGGGCGGAAGGTGCCGTCCTGGAAGCCGCTGGCGAGCCGGTGGTGCACGATGCAATCGACGCTGCCCGCGTGGACACCGGCTGACGCACGGTCACGGAACGAGGACGTGCGCACCGCGTCGCTGCAGGCGCCGACGTCCCGTCCGAGCGCCTGGATCGTCCCGGGGGCGCTGGCGATGCCGGCGCGCGTGTGCCCGCTCGGCCGGGTCGGGTGGCTGAGGTAGCCGTACGGACGTGCCCCCGTCCGGACCGCGTCGGCGATCGTCGCGCCGTCGCGCTCGCGGGTCGCCGCGATGGTGAGCGCCACCATGCCGGTGACCATGGGCGCGGCCTGGGAGGTGCCGTCCACCGTGCCGTACGCGCCGCCCGGCAGGGTGCTGAGCACCGACACGCCGGGAGCGGCGACGTCGACGAGCCGCGCCGAGGTCGTCGCGAAGCAGGGGACCTCACCGCGGTTGTCGATCGCCGTGACCACGATGACGTTGGGCTGCAGCGAGGTGGCCGGGTAGGCCGGCTCGGCCTCCAGGTCGCTGCGCCGCTGGCAGCGGCCCGACCGCTGGTCGTACGAGCCGGCGTTGCCGGCGGCGACGACGACGGGGATGCGTGCGTCGCGGATGGTGCGCTCGAGCGCCACGAGGGCGCAGACGTCCCCGGCAGGATCGTGGCCGCAGCGCTGCATGTCACGCTCGGTCACACGTCCGGGCACACCCCACGAGGCGTTGATCACGTCCGCGCCCGAGTGCACCGCGTACTGGATGGCGCGGATCCCGCCGGAGACCGCACCGCTCGTCCCGCGCAGGAACTTCGCGCTCAGCACCTGCGCGTGCGGCGCGATGCCGACCGTGCCGACACCGTTCTCGGTCGCGGCGACGACACCGGCGACGTGGGTGCCGTGCGCGTCGTCGGTCGAGTTGGCGAACACGGTGCCCGACGCACCGACGCCGCTGAAGTTGCACCCGTGGACGTCCCCGGCGCACCCGGGGAAGCTGCCCGGTCGCGGGTTGCGCCACATCCGGTCGCGCAGGTCGGGGTGGGAGGTGTCGATACCGGTGTCGACGACGGCGACCACCACGCCCCGACCCCGGGTGGCACCCCACGCCCCGTGCGCTCCGATGTCCATGCCGGGCAGGCCAACCTGGCGGTTGCGGCCCTCGTCCTCGGAGGTCTGGCCGACGTTGCGCCACCACCACTGCTCGGACCGCAGCGGGTCGGCGTCGGGCGAGAAGGCGAGCAGACGATCGGGCTCGACCGCGAGCACCTCGGGGGCCGTCGACAGCGCGGCGGCGACCGCGTCGGCCGCGTCGGGATCGACGTCCACGACCTGTACGTCGAAGCCCGGAGCCACCGTCGCCGCGAGGCCGGCCCGTTCGAGCACCCGCGCCGCGTCCTGCGGGGTCGTGCCCGCCCGGAAGGTCACGAGCAACCGGTCCGCGATCGCCTGGCCGACGTCGGCGACCGCGGCGCTGTCGGCGGCACCCGCGAACGCGGCGGTGACGGCCGGGCCGTGCTCCTCGGCGGCGGCCGGGGACGGGACGGGGACGACCGGCAGCGCCAGCGCGAGGGCGACCAGGCCGGTCACCACACCCCTGCGCCGTCCTCCCACCGAGCCGGTCCCCCCCATCACGACGCCGCCAGGAGCGCGTCGAGCACCTCGCCGTTACCCCGCTCCCGGGACACCAGGGCCGCGAGTTCGGCCGTACGGTGATGGTCGCCGACGCGGAGCGCTTCTTCAGCGTGGGCGGGCGCGACGCGCACGAGGGGCACGTCGAGCCGCGTGATCGTGCGCGGCGCGTCCGTCGCGAGCTCGGCCACCTTGGACGAGTAGGCCGCCGCCAGGACGGGCCGGCCGGCGAGGAGCCCGGCGACGGCGGCGTGGAACCGCATCCCGAGCACCAGTCGGCCCCGCGCCACCTCGGCGAGCACCGTGGTGACCTCCGGGCGCACCGACGTGACCTCGACCCCGGTGACCCGATCGGCGAGCGCGTCGTGGAGCGGACCGTCGCGGTCGGCCTGCAGGGCGACGAACCGGACGCCCAGGCCGAGCGCCCCGGCGAGCCGTCCGAGGTTGCGGCCGAGGGCGGTCAGCTGCGCGTCGGTCGGCAGACCCCGTCGCCAGTTGCTCGACGCGGGCAGCCAGCCCCCGCCCACGTTCCGGGGTCGCAGGGACACCACCAACTCGTCGCGCACCGGGACCGACGGCGGCGGGAGGCTGAAGGCCAGGTCGGCGGTCAGCCGCACGTCGTCGCAACCGAGCCGGCGCAGCTGCGCCACGGTCGCGCGGTCGCGCGCTGCGATGGGCACCGACCCCAGCGCGGCGCGGACCAGCGCCCGGGACGCGGCGGTGAGCTCACCACCGCCGAGTCCGACGGCCACGACGCGGGCACCCGCGCCGCGAGCGACCGCCACCCGTGCGAGGTGGTAGGGCACGTTGTAGCGGCTCGACTCGTCCTGCAGCAGCCCGCCGCCGCCGAAGACCAGGCGGCCCTCGCTCCGGGCGACCCGCCACCACGCCGGCGCCTCGAGGTGACCGAGCGCCGTCACGCCGTGGGCGGCCGTGCTGGCCGCCGGGTCGGTGGAGATCGCCACCGGCTCGACACCGCGCTCACGCAGCTGCCGCGCCAGCGCGGTGAACAGGAGCTCGTCGCCGAGGTTGCTCGAACCGAGCCAGCTCGCCACGAGCGCGCGGGGGCGGCCGTCACCGACGGTGCGCGTCCCCGGACCGGCCGTCCCGAGGTCGCCCGTCGCCGGCGGCGTCACCGGAGGGACCGCACCGCACGGTGGAGGAACGAGGTCATCTGATCGCGCAGGACCGGGTCGCGTGGGCAGTAGTGGTCGGCGCGGCACCCCGCGGTCACACCGCGCTGCGAGATGGCGCCGACGTTGCCGGCGTGGGTGCCGTTCGGTGGCACGTCGCGGTAGGCCGGCCGGACCGGGGAGAGGCCCATCGCCCGCGCGAGGAACGAGGCCATCTGCTCGCGGGTGACCGGGTCGCCCGGACCGAAGCGCCTGGCGTCGTACCCACGCGCGATACCCGCCGCGCTGACGGACGCGATGGCCTCCTGGTGGGGTCCACCGGTGACGTCCGCGAACCCGTGGCTCGTGCGGCGCGGGACGTCGAAGGTGCGGTAGATGAACGAGGCCATCTGCGCGCGGGTGACCCGGCTGCGGGGCGCGAACGTGGTCGCGCTCGTGCCCTGGGCCACACCGGCGGCGTGGGCCCAGACGGTGGCGTACTCGTGCGTGCCGCCGTCGTCGTCGGTGAACGGGCCGAACCCGATCGCCGTGATCTGGCTCGAGGGTGGACGTCCACCGGCGGCCGCGAAGGGCTGCCCCGCGGCGTTGCGCACCGTGGTCGCCAGGTCGCAGCGCAGGCTGTTGCCGGCGTACCCCTCGCGGTTGCAGCCACGGTCGGTCCGGGCCGACGCCGGGGTGGTGGTGAACTCCCGGGCGCCTTCGGGTCCGGTGACGCGCAGCGTCCGGGGCGAGCCGCCCGCCGTCCGCGAGGTGATCTGCACCCGCTCGATGCGCGACAGCCCGAGACCGGTCACGCGCCGGAACTCGCCGTTGGTCGCGGTCGCCGTCCAGCTGCGCATGGGGTTGGCCGCGTCGAGGGACCAGGGGTCGTCGACCGAGGTCAGGTAGGGGACGGCGCCGCCGTAGGCCCACGAGTCCTGGCTCGACTCGGTGCGCCCACCGTGCGAGGAGGAGTAGTAGGTCTGGGCGTAGGACGACCCGTGCCGCAGCACGCGCCCGGCGGAGTCACGGACGGCGGCGACCCAGTTGCCCCCGGTCGCCTCGAGCTCCTTGGTGTAGCCGACGAACACCTGGCAAGCGGGGGTCGCGCACGTGGTGCGACCGCGACCGAGGACGTAGGTGCGCGCGATGATGGCCTGCGCCTGCAGGGCCGCCTGGCCGCCGCTGTTCCCGCCCCAGCTCGAGGGCACCTCGCCGAGACCACGCAGGTACCCCTCGAGCGGCAGGGTGTTGTCGACGCGGACGTTGCCGGCGTCGCCGCGCGCGGTGAGCCAACCGAAGACGTACTGACGGCTGCCGATCCCGGCGCGGGCGCGGCCCGCGGGGTCCTGGGTCACGTCGCGGCTCGACAGCCGCAGCTCGAGGCGACCGGTCCCCGAGTACGCCGTGTCCGCCGCGGGGCAGGCGGGCCTGGTGCTGCCCGTCCGCACGCTACGGCACAGCGTGATCCGCGACGGCGCGTCGCCGCCACCGCTGATCAGCTGCCACCGCTGACCGGAGGCTTGGAGACCACCGGCCACGTTCGCGCAGTCGCCGCCCGCGCAGAGCACCCACTGCAGCGCGCCACCGACCGCGTCGACGGTCGAGGTCGCCGCGTTGGGGACGACCGAGGTCACCGTGACCCGTTGGTCCGCACGCTCGCCGCTGAAGGTCCCGAGCGACGTCCCCGGGTAGTAGTGGCCGAGGATCTGCGCCGCGGACCGTCCCGCACGGGCCATGGCGTAGGCCCCGTACTGGGACATACCCACCGAGTGGCCCCACCCGCGTCCCCGGAGGACCACGTTCGGGTTCGGGTCGGCCCGTTCGCGAACGGCGGGCCGCAGCGGGGTCCCGCTCTGGGCGCTGGCGGTCGCTGCGGGCAGCAGCGCCACGGCCAGGGCGACGACGAGGGCGGTCGACAGGGAGCGGGGACGCCGGATCACGCAGGTCCTTCGGTCACGCCGGCTCACGTGCCGGCGGTGGGGGTCGCAGCGGGCGTCGGATCCGTGGGACCGGGGGTCGGCTCCGTGGGATCGGGGGTCGGCGTCGGCTCGTCCGGTCCGGCGCGCTCGTCGAGGACGCGCAGGGCGTTGACGAGGAAGGTGGCCATCTGAGCCCGGGTGACCGACGCCTTCGGCTTGAAGGTGCCGTCGGGGTGACCCGAGCTGACCTCGGCGGCGGTCACCGCACCGATCTCCCCCGCGTAGCCGACCACATCAGAGAACGTGGCGGCCGCGTCCGGGTCAAGCGGCAGCTCGAGGGCGCGCGCGAGGATGGCGGCCATGTGCTCCCGACGCAGCGGCTCGTTCGGGCGGAAGGTCCCGTCGGGGTAGCCGCCGATGATGCCGGTCGCCGTCAAGGCGTTGATCCGTCCCGCGTGGACGTTGGTCGGATCGACGTCGTCGAACCCGGCGCCGGGGATCGGGTCGAGGTCCAGGGACTTGGCGAGGAAGGTGGCGACCTGCGCGCGGGTCACGAGGTCGGTCGGCCGGAAGGTGCGATCGGCGAAGCCCTGGGTGATCTGGCGTTCGACGAGCTCCTCGATGGCCCGGGCGTGGACGTTGCCGAACACGTCGCTGAAGGTCCCCGCTCCCGCACCATCGGCGACGAGCTGCCAGCCGCCGGCCTGGACGCGGGCGTTCGCGCGGATCCGGCCCATCGCGTCCATGATCCTGCCGGGGCACGCGGTCGCACCGACGTTGGTGTGCCCGACGACGGTCGGGTAGGTCCGGGTGGAACCGTTGATCGTGCGCGTCACCGTGCCCGTGGTGTCGATCCCGTGGATACCCGCCTTCCAACCGACGACCCGGTCGAGCGCGGCGAGGATCTGGGGGTTCGGCGTGAGCTTCCCATAGTGGCCCAGCACGGAGACCCCGGTGGAGCCGGTGTTCGCCCCCGCGGCGTGCGCGCCGATCACCGCGCGGTCCAGCCCCCCTTGGCGGCCCTCCCAGATGCCGCCGCACGGGTCGATGACGACGTTGTAACCGATGTCGCTCCAGCCGTTGGTCACCTGGTGGTGGTACTGGACGCCACGGAGGGTCGCCGCGACCTGCGCCCGGTCGCAGGTCCCGTCGGCACGGCGCAGGTTGTTGGCGCCGGCGGTGTGGTGGATGACGACCTGCTCGACCCCGTTGCGCGCGAACGACGGGTTGCCCCGGTAGGGCTTGGCGCCCCAGGACGCGCGCGAACGGACCTCCGGTGGGACCGTCGCGGCGTGCGCCGCCGCCGGGCGCGGGGTCAGCTGGCGCACCAGACGGGCGACCGCGCTCTCGTTGAGCCCGTCCGCGTCGAGGAAGCCCAGGGTGACCTCGGCGAGGTCGTCCCCCGCGGCCTCCACCTGCACGTGCTGCGCGTCGAGGACGACGAGCAGCTCGGTGGTCCGCGCCCGTGTCAGGTCCACCGCCGCGTCCGCCTCGGCGGTCCCGGGGTCGGGGGCTTCGAGGCCGTCCTGGACCTCGAGGACCTCCCAGTCGGTCCAGGTCGCCGCGTCCACGCTGGTGCGCACCCGGACCTGGTCGAGGCCGGCCGGCAGCTCGGCCCAGAGGCCCGTGAAGGCGATCGGTGCCGTCACCGACGCCGAGCGCTGGCCCGCCGCGGTCGTCGCGGCACGGGGATCGGCCGCGTCCTCGACGGTGACCTCGGGGACGTCGAGGACGGGGACCCTCGACAGCTCGAGTTCGGCGTCGACCACCTCCGGTGGGGTCACCTCGACCGCCACCGCGGACGGCACGATCCCGAGCGCCAACAGGCTGGTCAGGACCGTCACGGACACGGCTCGACGCGTTCTACGCACCCGGGGCCTCCCCCTCGTCTCGCTGTCTGCTCGGAACATCGGCCGGAACGTCCCGAACCTGAGCACCGTCCCCACGAGCGATCAGCGGCAACAGCTCCGCGCCGACGGCGCCTCCCACCTCCGGCGACGCCTCGTCGCCCCGCACGCTCGCGCCGTGGACCAGCCTGGCAGGAAGTCGCGCCCGACGCTCGGTCACCACGCGCCGTGTGCGGGGCCCGCCCCGCGGGGGCGCTGTTGGTGCTGATGAGGCCCGTGTGGAACACCGGGCTCGTCCGGCGCGTACGGGCGCTCAGCCGTCGTAGGGCACGCCCCACCGCACGGAGGCGAGCACCGCGTCGAAGGTGGCCACGTGGCGGTCGAACACGGTCGGCGCACGGTCCCCGCCGGGGCCGACGACCGGTTGCGCGATCAGCTCGACCTCGCGTGCGGGTACGAGCACGACCAGTTCACGGGTGGCCGGTGTCCCGTCGGCAGCCGGGGTGAGGAACTGCAGCCGGGTGGCCGGGACCCCGCCCACCTCGACGGCCTCGTCGACCTCGAGCGTCGCCCCCGAGGCCGCGATCTGTTCGCGCCACGCCGCCGGTGTGGTGCCCGGTCGGTGGGTGAACCACATGGCGGCGGCCTCGCCGCTCGGCCGCTCCCCCTCCTCGAGCGCGGCTCCGAGCGGTTCGCTCGCCAGGCTGAAGCGGGTGGGCGCGTCCTCGAACACGACCCACCCGTCCGGCAGCGCGAGCGACAGGTCGCGCCACGCGACCTCGCCGTCCCCACCACGCGCACAGCCGGCGAGCACGACGACGGCGAGCAGGGCGCTCAGACAGCGGACCAGGGCGGGCACGGCACGGACTCCACGGTCGAGCGGGGCGCGCGAGCGTACGTCGCCCTACGCGTCGTCCTCGCGCTCGTGGAGCTCGTCCATGAGGATGGCCAGCTGCGCGGTGGTGCGCAGGGGATCGTCCTCGGGTTGGGGCGCGGCCGCACGCTCGTCACGGACCGAGGGCAGCTCATCGGTGTCGAGGGCCGACGGGTCGGCGTCCTCGGCCGGGTGCGTCACCACGTCCGGCCCGACGGGCTCCGGCTCGGCGGTGTCGTCGGACGCGGTGGGCTGCGGCTCGGCCACGTCGCCCGGTTCGGCGGGCTGCGGCTCGGCCACGTCGCCCGGTTCGGTGGGCTCCGGCGAGGTCGCCGCCGCCCGGAGCTGCGCGGCGAGCGTGGCGGCGGCGGCCCCGGCCACGACGTCGAGGTCACGCGGGCGAGCAGCCAACCGGTGGTCGGGCCCCGCGTCCGCCGGCTCGGGGGTCGACGCCGCGTCGCCGGTCGGCTCGGGCTCGGGCCCGGGCTCGGGCTCGGGCTCGGACTCGGGGTGAGGCTCGACGACCGGGACCGGGACGCCCCGCACGAGCCGTACCGACGGCGAGGGCGGCCGCTCGAGCTCGGACCGCGGCGTCGCGACCGGCGCGCCGGTCCAGCGGTCCGCCCCGGACGCTGCCGCGCCCTCGGTGGTCCCGGGGGCCGCCGCACCGTCGTCGGCCGTCGGCGCGGGGTCGGGCTGCTCGTCGGTGCTGGCGACCGCGTCGTCCGCGTCGTCCGTGTCGTCCGCGCCGTCCGCGTCGGCCTCGTCGCCAGCCGAGCGGTCGTCCCCGGGCGCCGCGTCGGCGTCGTCGACCGCCGCGTCGGCGGCGTCGACCGCCACGTCGGCGTCGTCGACCGCCACGTCATCA
>CAYSTY010000028.1:0-14886 GCA_964433685.1 uncultured Actinomycetota bacterium
CGACCGGCGCGACGACCGGCGGCTGAGCGGTCACAGCCACTTGCCGGGGTTGAGCAGGTCGTGGGGGTCGAGGGCACGCTTGATCGACCGCTGCACGGCGAGGTTGGCGCTGCCCACCTCGCGTTCGAGGAACGGCTGCTTGACCGTGCCGATGCCGTGCTCGCCGGTGATGGTGCCGCCGAGGTCGAGCGCCGCGACGAGGATGTCGTCGAACGCGAGCCGGCCGCGGCGGGCCGCGTCGGGGTCGCCGCGCGGGACGACGATGGTGGGGTGCATGTTGCCGTCGCCGGCGTGACCGAACGTGCCGATCGTCACCTCGTGGCGTGCCGCGATGTCCTCGGTCGCCGCGACCAGGTGGGGGATCTTGGACCGGGGGACCCCGACGTCGTCGAGGAGGGTGTCGCCGAGCCGCTCGAGCGCCGGGATGGCCAGGCGCCGCGCCTGCAGCAGCATCTCGGACTCGTCCGGGTCGTCGGTCGCGGCGGTGTAGCTCGCCCCGGCCGCCTCGCAGATGGCGGCGGCGCGTGCCACCTCGGTGCCACGTAGCGGTTCGGGCGAGTCGGACTGGGCGAGCAGCGTCGCCGCGGCGTCACGGTCCAACCCCATGTTGCGCCAGTCGTCGACCGCGACCGTCGTCGTGCGGTCGAGCAGCTCGAGCAGGGACAGCTGCAGCCCGCTCGCGACGAGGTCGGCCACCGCGTTGCCGGCCGCGCCGAGCGTGGGGAACACCGCCACCATCGTCGACGCGCCGTCCGGCTTGGGGGTCAAGCGGACCCGGACCTTCGTGACGATGCCGAGGGTGCCCTCGCTGCCGATCAGCAGCTGGGTCAGGTCGAGGCCGGCGACCCCCTTGATGGTCCGCCGGCCGGTCTCGATCACCGTCCCGTCCGCCATCACCACCTCGAGGCCGAGGACGTGGTCGCGGGTGACGCCGTACTTGACGCAGCACAGGCCCCCGGCGTTCGTGGCGATGTTGCCGCCGATGGAGCAGAACGCCTTGCTGGCCGGGTCCGGCGGGTACCACAGGCCGACGTCGGCGGTCGCCTCGGACACGTGCGCGTTGATGACCCCGGGCTCGAGCACCGCCTGCTGGTCGACGGCATCGACCTCGAGGACGCGGTCCATCCGTTCCAGGCACAGCACGAGGCTGCCGTCGATCGCCGCCGCCCCGCCGCACAGGGAGCTGCCGGCCCCGCGCGGGACGATGGGGGTGCGGTGGGCCGCGGCGACGCGGACCGCGGTCGCCACCTGCTCGGTCGTGGTCGGGAACGCGGCGGCGACCGGTGTGCCGGGCTCGATCCACTCGGTGCGGTCGTAGCGGTAGGTCTGGAGCACGTCCGGATCGGTGACGAGCGCCCCGGCGGGCAGCGCGTCGCCGAGCTCCTCGACGAACCTCGACGTCACCCGCGTGCTCCCTCGACCGGCGGCGGTGAGCGTAGGCCGCGGGCGCCTGCGCGGTCGGCTGCCGGACTCAGCCTGCGGTCGTGGGGCGGCGTACGGGGTCGCGCAGCCGGTGGACGCGGACCCAGCAGCCGATGATGACGAGCGCGGCCACCGCGGTCGCGACAGGGGCGGGCACCGTCAGCAGCGTCGGGGTGTGCCAGATGGTCATCGCCGCGACGGCGAGCCCGGCCGTCCCGAACAGGCTGGCAGCCGGAACGGACCACCCGACGCGGCCGGCCGTGTGGGCACGGAGGCTCGGCCACACGGGCCAGACGAACCCGGCGATCAGCACGAGGAGACCGGCGAGGTGGCCGATGCCGAGCGTGAGTGGCTCGTCGTTCAGCCACGCCACCCCGCTGTAGATCGCCACGAACCAGGCGAGGATCTGCAGCGCGGCGGCCAGCAGGTCGGTGCGGCCCATGCCGAGCGGGCCGACCTCGGGTGCTCCCCGCGCGACGGCGATCTGCCCCGCGTACTCGGCTGCCGGCCCGAAGGCTGCTCGCGCGCTGTCGCCGGTCTGGGCGAGGTGGTCGCGCACCTCCTCGAGGACGTCCCCGATGTCGGCTCCCGGCAGCTCGGCGAGCCGCAGGTGCACGGTGAGTTCATCGAGGTAGGCGGCATCCGCCGCTGCTCCGGTGGGCTGGTGGTCGGGCCGGTGGCGGGTCATCGGAGCTTCCGATCGGTGGCGGGATGCAGGAGGGACGTGGCGGCCGCGGCGAACGTCAGCCACTCCCGGCCAGCCGTCGCGAGGTGGTCCCGGCCGGCCGGTGTGAGCGCGTAGTACTTGCGCCCGGGGCCCGCGTCTCCGGCCTCCCACCGGATGGCGACCAGGCCGTGGCGTTCCAGCCGGGCGAGGACCGGGTAGAGGGTGCCGCCCTTGACCTGACCGACCCCGCTGGCCTCCAGGCGTCTGGCGAGCTCGTAGCCGTACCCCTCACCCTCGACGAGGATGGCGAGCAGGCACAGCGGCAGGACACCACGCAGCCACTGCGGGTCACGGACGGGAGGGGCGGGGGGTGACGGCATGGCTAGATAGTAACGCGAGCTAGATAGGCGCGCTACCGGATGGCAGCAGGCATCTCGGAGCGCATGGGGGCCGCGTACGTCACCTGCGAGCGCTAGCGTGGACCGACCGTTCGGCGACCCGTGCGAGGTGACCCACGATGACCAGCGCTCCCGCGACTGCAGCGGCCCCCGGCACCCCGGCCCCGGCGTTCGGCACGGTCCTCGCGCCGACCATGGCCACGGTCTCGGTGGTCGACGGCGTCTACGGCGACCTGGAGCTCGTGCCGCTCGCCCCGATCGAGATGCACCCGGCGGCGCACGCGCTGCACTACGGCAGCACGTGCTTCGAGGGGCTCAAGGCGCACCGCGGCAGCGACGGCGCGGTCCGGCTGTTCCGCGTCGACGCGCACGCCGCCCGCATGGCCGACTCCGCGCGACGCCTCCACCTGCCGGTCCCGGACCCGGCGATGGTGACCGAGGCGATCGTCCGCACCGTGGCCGCCAACGTCGACCTCGCACCGGACTCGCCGGGCGCGCTGTACCTGCGGCCGGTGCTGCTCGGCACGCTCGAGAACATCGGTGCAGCGGCCGCGCCGTCGAGCGACGCGCTGTTCTACGTCATCGCCTCGCCGGTGGGGGACTACTTCAGCGGCGACCGGGGCCTCAGGCTCTGGGTCGAGACCGAGCTGCCCCGCACCACCCCGCAGTTCGGCCGCATCAAGACCGGCGCCAACTACGCGATGGCGCTCGGTCCCACGCTCGCCAAGAAGCGCGAGCACGGCGTCGATCAGGTCCTGTTCGCGCCGGGCGGCGACGTGCAGGAGACCGGCGCCGCCAACGCCCTGCTGCTGTCCGAGGACCGCATCGTGACCCGCGGTCTCGACGACGCGTTCCTCCACGGTGTCACGCGCGACAGCGTGCTGACCATCGCCCGCGACCTCGGGCTGCAGGTCGAGGAACGCCCGGTCTCGGTCGACGAGCTGTACGCCTGGTGCCGGGACGGCGGCGAGGTCGCGCTCTCCGGCACCGCGGCGGTGCTCGCCGGGGTCGGCGCCCTCGTCGACGCCGACGGGGAGTGCGAGGTGACCGGCGGTGAACCCGGCCCGGTCACCACCCGCCTCCGGGATGCGTTGCTGGCCATCCAGCGTGGCGAGGCCGAGGACCGCCACGGTTGGACCCGGCCGGTCACCGCGGCCGACGCCTGAGGCTCGCGTCCCGCGTCACGCCGCGAGGTCGTGGCCGATCCCGGTCAGCCGTTCGGTCAGCTCCCACAGCGTCCGGGCGGCGGCGTCGTCCTTCGCAGCGGCGCTGCGGCCCGCACGACCGGGTGCGCCGCGCAGGCCGCCGAGCGCCCGCGGCCCCCAGTAGGTCCCGCCCTCGATGCCCGGTGCGGTCGCGGCCATCAGCTGGGGGAGCGCACCGGCGGCCGCGGACTGGGCGACGACGAGGTTGGCCAGCTCGCTCGCGACCCGGTTGACCCGACCCGACAGGCCGCCCTGCGCGGTCGGACCCTTGACCTGCAGCTCGGTGCGGGAGTAGCCGGGGTGGGCCGCGGCGACCACGACGTGCGAGCCGGCGGCGCGCAACCTCCGGTCGAGCTCGCGGACGTACAGCAGGTTCGCGAGCTTCGACTGGCCGTAGGCCGACCAGCGGCGGTACCGGCGGCGTTCCCAGTTGAGATCGTCGAGGTTCAGGCCACCGAGGCGGTGCATCTCGGAGGAGACGACGACGATGCGGCCGTCCTCCGCGGCGGTGACGGCGGGCAGCAGCCCGGCGACGAACGCGGCGTGGCCGAGGTGGTTGACACCGAGCTGCAGCTCGAAGCCGTCGACGGTGCGCCGCTCGGGGGTGGCCATCAGCCCCGCGTTGGCGATGACGGCGTCCACCACCGGGTGACGGTCGCGGATGACGGCCACGGCGGCCCGCACCGCGTCGAGGTCGGCGAGGTCGAGCTGGACGTGTTCGAGCACGGCGCCGGGGACGACCCGGCGGACGCGGTCGGCGGCCGCCTGGGTCTTGCGCGCGTCGCGGGTGGCCATCACGACCCGGGCACCCGCGGCCGCGAGGGCACGGGTGTTCTCGAGCCCGAGCCCGGCGCTGGCGCCGGTCACCACCACGGTGCGGCCGGTCTGGTCGGGGACGTCCTGCTCGGTGAAGGTCACGGGTGGCTCCGGGCGTCGGCCGGGATCGTGCCCGCGGCGAGGAACCGGCCGAGGTCGTCGATGGCCCGGGTCGCGGCGGGCAGCAGCGGGGTCAGGGTCTGGTGGACGTGGAACATGCCCGGCCAGACCTGCAGGTGCACGTCCCCTTCGGCCCCAGCTGCGGCCTCGACGTACGCGAGCGCGTCGTCGAGGAGCGCCTCGGCGCCCCCGACCTGCACCAGCGTGGGGGGCAGCTGCGCGAGGTCGGCCCACCGCAGCGACACCAGCGGGTCGTCGGGCTCGCACGCACCGGCGAGGTAGCCGGACACGACGTCGAGCGTCCCGCGGCGCAGCAGCGGGTCACCGGAGGTGTCCCACGACCCACCGGCGGGCAACGTCAGGTCGACGAGCGGCGAGATGGCACCGACCGCGTCGATCGATCGGTCCCCGGCGTCCCGCCGGGCGATCGCGAGACCGATGGCGAGGTTCCCCCCGGCCGAGTCGCCGGCGATCGTCAGCCGTTGCGGGTGCCGGTCACGCAGGACGGCGTGGACGGCCGCGACGTCCTCGGATCCGGCGGGGTACGGATGCTCCGGGGCGAGGCGGTAGTCGGGCACCACCACCGTCGCACCGGTGGCGTGGGCGAGCGCCCCGGTCAGTGGCCGGTGCGAGCGCGGGGAGCCGGTGACGAAGCCGCCTCCGTGGACGTACAGCAGGAGGTGGTCGTCACGTTGCGGTGCGCCCACCGGCGCTGCGACCGCCGTGCCGCGGGTGCGCACGATCTCGCACGGGACGCCGCCGAGCCGTCCACGGCGCACCTCGACCGGCCGGCGAGGAGCGACCATCGGGACGGCGAGCGCGTCGATCAGACGGCGTCCCACCGGCAGCGGCAGGGTCCCGTCGAGGGTGGGGGCGACCAGGACGCGGACGGCCGCCCGCGCGGCGGTCTCGGCCAGCGTCAGCCGGGTGCCGTCCGACGCGACCCTCACGCCGGCACCTCGTGCGGTGCGACGGTGGTGATCGTCGGCAGGTCGCGACGGGCCACGGTGACGTGGTCGCGCGCCGCGAACCGGCGGGTCCGCCAGCGGTACTCGAGCGTGGTGCCCACCCAGTTGTTGACGATGCGTCCGTTCTCGTCGACGTACCAGCTGTCGCAGTTGCCCGACCAGATGGACTCGCGCAGGCGCCGCTGCAGGGAGTCGTTGAACCGGCGGTGGGTGTCCTCGCGCACCTCGATGCTGGCGAGGTCCTCCCGGGTCATCGTCTGGAGGGCCTGCCCGATGTACCGCGCCTGGCACTCGAGCATGAAGATGATGGAGTTGTGACCGAGGTTGGTGTTCGGTCCGTACATCAGGAACAGGTTGGGGAAGCCGGCGACGGTGATGCCGAGGTGCGCCTCCGCGCCATCCCGCCACGCGTCGTCGAGGTCGACCCCGTCGCGTCCGAGCACCTCGATCGGGGCCAGGAACTCGGTGGTCCTGAACCCCGTACCCCACACGATCGCGTCGCACGGCACACGGGTGCCGTCGGACAGCACCACCGCGTCGGCGTCGACCGCGGCGACACCGCCCTCGACCACGTCGACGTTCGGCCGGGCGAGCGTCGGGTACCAGTCGTTGGACTGCAGGATGCGCTTGCAGCCGATCGGGTAGTCGGGGGTGACACGTTCGCGGACGTCGTCGGGCAGGTCCCGGCGCATGTGGCGGATGGCGAGCGCGGTCGCCACACGAGCCGCGAGCGGGTTGCCGCTGAACGCGGGCCAACGCCCCTCGGAGCGCCAGTACAGGTAGGCGCGGTAGGCCTGCGCGTAGCCGGGCAGGTGCGCGAACGCCCGACGCTCCACGTCGGCGTAGGCCCGGTCGGGCTTGGGCACGACCCATGGTGCGGAGCGTTGGACCACGGTGACCCGGGTCGCGACGTCGGCGAGGTGCGGCACGAACTGGATGGCGCTGGCACCGGTCCCGATGACGACGACCTCGCGTCCGGCGAGGTCGGCGTCGTGGTCCCACCGCGCGGAGTGGAACGACGTGCCGGCGAAGTCGTCGAGACCCGGCAGCGCGGGGATCGCGGGCCGGTTGAGCTGGCCGGTCCCCGCCACGAGGACGTCGACGACCAGGATCTCACCGGTGTCGAGGTGGACGTCCCAGGTGGCGGTCCGGTCCGACCAGACGGCGCGCACGACCTCGACCCCGAAGCGGCAGTGCGGCAGGAGGCCGCGTTCCTCCGCCGCCTCCTGGAGGTAGGCGTGGATCTCCTCCTGGGGCGCGAAGCGCAGTGACCAGTCGGGGTTCGGCTTCCAGGAGAACGAGTAGAGGTGGCTCGGGACGTCGCAGGCGGCACCGGGGTAGGTGTTGTCGCGCCACACGCCGCCGACCTGGTCGGCCTTCTCGAGCAGCGTGAAGCTGGTGATGCCGAGGTCCTGCAGCTCGGCGGCCACGGCGACGCCGGAGAACCCGGTGCCGACGATCGCGACACGCGGGGTCCGTGTGCGCGGCAGGGTCGGGTCGCCGGTGAGCGGGGCAGGGGGCAGCGGCACGGGTACGGGTCCTCTCCAGGTGACGCGTGCACGCTAGGCCGCGGCTGCGCGCGGGACCGTGTCGACGGCGGACGCGGACTTGTTCGGACCGGACATCAGCTCCGGTCGCGGCCGTTCGCGACCGCGGTCACGGCGGGTTCGCCACGGAGGGGGAAGACGAACTGCGGGTCCTGCAGCGCGGCGGGTCGCGCCAGGGTGTGCCGGGCGACGCGACCCAGCCAGGCGACCTGTCGCCGGTGGGCCCCGTCGACGGCCTCGTCGGGTCCGAGCACCCGCGCGACGGCGAGCTCGTCGCCTGCGGGGACGACCACGAGGTCGCCGGGTGCGATGGTGCTGCGCAGCCGTTCCAACTGCCGTTCGCGTTTGGTGCCGCGACGCACCGGCTGGCGTGCGGGTGGGGGCTGCACGACGACCGCGTGCGGTTCGACCCGGCCGCGCACCACCCACGCGGTCAGCTCGGCCGACTCGGCCGGTCCGGTCGGGGGGTCGGGCCAGACGTAGTCGAGGTCGTCGGGGGTGTCGGCCGGCAGCCGCGGGCCGTACCAGCCGCGGTCCTTGCGCAACAGCGCGGACCGGTGCGAGCGGTGGAGCGCCTCCCAGCCCCACCACGGCGGGAGCAGCCCGGCGTCGCGCAGGTCGGCGGGGTCGCGCGGCCCGTCGCGGTGGTCGAACTCGGCGATCTGGGCGGCGGTCGTGTCCGCGTGCCCGCGCGCGGTCCACTCGCCGACGACGGCGAGCCCGTAGGTGACGAGGGCAGGTTCGTGCCCGCGCCACATGGTGACCGCCGGGTGGTCGGCCCACCCGTAGCCGTCGCAGGTCAGTGCCCGCAGGATCTGCAGGGTCTCGACGCGTTGTTTGCCGAGGCGGCGCTCGTCGAGCACCGCGGCCGAGGCCGACAGGTCGGGGAAGGGGAGGAAGGTCTGCACGCGCGGACGGTACGAGGTGGCCGCCGGCTCCCGCCCGTCCGCTCGGGCGTGCGAGGATGACGGTTCGGCGGAGGGGAGGCGGTGTGGTCGATCTCGCGCTCCGGCGGGCTGCGACCAGCGTCGAGCTGCTCCTCGAGCTGGCCGCCGCGCACGGCGTCCCGGCCGGTGTCGTGCTCGCCGGGACGGCGTTGGACCTGGAGGGGCTCGGTGCGGTCGACGCCGAGGTGACCGCCGGGCAGGAGCTCACGGTCGCGCGCGCCGTCGTCGCGGCGCTCGACGATCCGCCCGGCCTCGGCCTGGACGCCGGCGAGCGCTACCACCTGACCACCTACGGCATCTGGGGCTTCGCGCTGGTGTCGAGCCCGACGTTGCGCGCCGCCATCGACGTCGGCTCGCGCCACCTCGGCCTGACCTACGCGTTGACCGACATCGCGGTCGAGGTGGACGGCCCGACGGCTCGGGTCGTGCTGGGCGATGCGCACCTGCCCGCCGACGTCGGACGCTTCCTGGTCGAACGTGACGCGGCCGCGTTGCGGACGGTGCAGCGTGAGCTGTTCGGGGCCGACACGCCGCTGGAGCGGGTGAGCCTCCGCGCGCCGGAGCCGCCTGCGTCCGTCGTCGCCCGGCACGAGGCCGTGTTCGGCACGCCCGTCCGCTTCGGTGCCCCGGTCAACGAGGTGGTGCTGCCCGCCACGCTGCTGGACGCACCGCTGCCGCGGGCCGACGCCCGCACCGCCGCGTTGGCCGAGGCGCAGTGCCGCCGCCTGCTCGAGGACCGCCGACAACGCGTCGGCGTGGCGGGGACGGTGCGTCAGCGGCTCCTGCGCGACCCGTCCGCGCCGCCCACGATGGCCGCGGTCGCCGCCGAGCTGGCCGTGACCGAACGCACCCTTCGGCGTCAGCTCGGCGCCGAGGGGGTGCGTTACCGCCAGCTGGTCGACGAGGTGCGCGAAGCGCTGGCGCACGAGCTGCTGGTGGTGGCGGGTCTGAGCGTCGAACAGACCGCCACCCGCCTGGGGTTCGCCGAGCCCGCCAGCTTCGTGCACGCGTTCCGTCGGTGGACGGGGACGACCCCCGGCGCGTACCGGGACGCCCGCCGCGAGGACCGGTCACCCGGCGGTCGAGCGGTCGTCGTGAGCTAGGTTCCCGCCACCCGTGCGTCGGAGCGCTCCCCGTGAGGAACCCCACCTACTCGATCGTGATCGGCGCCGTGCTCACCACGTTCAAGGCGTTGCGCTGGGACGTGCGGGTCACGGGGGTCGAGCACGTCCCGGTGACCGGCGGTGCGGTGGTGGCCACCAACCACGTCGGCTACCTCGACTTCGTGTTCTCCGGCTACGGCGTCCGCCAGCAGCGGGGCAAGCGCCGCCTGCGGTTCGTCGCCAAGCGCGAGGTCTTCGACCACCGGATCTCCGGGCCGCTGATGCGCGCCATGGGCCACATCCCCGTCGACCGTGGCGGCCAGACCGAACACGCGATGCGGGACGCCATCGCGGCGCTCCGCGGCGGTGACATGGTCGGGATGTTCCCCGAGGGGACCATCAGCCGCTCGTTCGTCCCGCTGGCAGGCCGGCCCGGTGCCGTCCGGATGGCGATGGGCGCCGGCGTGCCGTTGATCCCCGGTGCCGTCTGGGGGACCCAGCGCATCTACACCAAGGGGCGCAAGCCGACGCCGGCGCGCGGGACGGTCGTGACCGTCACCTTCGGTCCACCGGTCGCCTACGAGCCGGACGAGGAGCCGATCGCCGTGCACGAACGGCTGATGGCGGCCATCGCCGAGCTGGTCTCACGGCTGCAGGAGGAGTACCCGCAGACGCCGGCGTCGCCCGACGACGCCTGGTGGCAGCCCGCCCACCTCGGCGGCAGCGCTCCGACCGTCGAGGAGGCCGAAGCGCGTGCCGCGCAGGACGCCGCCGAGCGACGTGCCCGGCGGTCGTCCGACAGCTGACTCAGCGCGACCGGCGACGGTTCGGGTTGCGGGCCCCACCCTTCGGGGCCGAGCTGCGCTGCGACCCGTTGCGCTGACCACCGCCGGTGCGGTCGCCGTTGTCGGCACGGTTGCTGGTGGTCGCGCCGCGCTTCGCGCCGCCGCCACGCTGGCCGCCGCCGCCGCTGCGCGGCCGGCTGCCCTTACCGCCGCCACCCTTGGCGCCGCCACCACCGCCGGGGCGGTGCGGGCGGACGTGGGGGAGGGTCGGGGCGGGGAAGTCGTCGGTGGTGAGCAGGTCGACGTCGACGTGGTGCAGCCCGCGCGGCAGGTCGAGCGCGATCTGCATCTTGTCGACGTCGGTCGACTCCTCGTCACCGACGAAGGCGAGCACGACACCCTCGGCGCCGGCGCGGCCGGTGCGACCGGAGCGGTGCACGTAGTCCTTGTGGTCGGCCGGAAGGTCGTAGTGGACCACGACCGCGACATCGTCGACGTGGATGCCGCGGGCCGCCACGTCGGTGGCCACGAGCGTCGTGACCGAGCCGTCGGAGAAGCTCTTGAGCGCCTTCTCACGCTGACGCTGGGTGCGGTCACCGTGGATGGCCGCCGTCGCGATGCCGTCCTGGGCCAGCTGCCGTGCGAGGCGGTCCGCGCCACGCTTGGTCCGGGTGAAGACGATCGCCGGGGTCAGCTCGCGCAGCACCTTGGCGGTCACCGACCGGCGCATCGGCCGTTCGGCGGGCCAGAACACGTGGCGGACGTCTCCGCGCGCCTCGGCCGGCATCGCGACCTCGCGGCGGATCGGGTCGCGCTGGTAGCGACGCACGAGTTCGTCGACGTCGCCGTCGAGCGTCGCGGAGAACAGCAGCGTCTGGCGGTCGTCGCGGCACGCGTCGAGCAGACGCTTGACCTCGGGCAGGAAGCCCATGTCGGCCATGCGGTCGGCCTCGTCGAGGACGACCAGCTCCACGTCGGCGAGCGTCACGTCGCCGCGGCGGACGAGGTCGGCGAGCCGGCCCGGGCAGGCGACGACGATGTCGACGCCGTGGCGCAGCCGCTTGACGTCCTTGCGGATGTCGGTGCCACCGTAGATGGTCGCGACGGTCCGGCCGTTGACGGCGGCCAGCGGGGCGAGCACCTCCTTGACCTGCGCGGCGAGCTCACGCGTGGGGACGAGCAGCAGGGCCTTGGGACGACCCGATGCTCCCTTGCCGACGCGCGCGGCGACGGGGATGGAGAAGGCGAGGGTCTTGCCGGAGCCGGTCGGGGCCTTGCCGGACAGGTCGCGGCCGGCGAGCCCGGCCTCGATGGTCAGCTCCTGGATGGGGAAGGGGGCGCTGATCCCGCGGCGGTCGAGCTCCTGACGGATGCCGGCGGGGACGCCGAGGTCGGTGAAGGTCCGGGACCGCGGCGCGCCATCGGTGGCGGGACGGTCCTCGGTGATGATGTGGGGCACAGATGGTCCATGTGTTCGGTGCGCCGGGATGGAGGCGCCGTGGCACCACGACCGGAGCGGCCGCGGCGAGCAGCGATCGTGCGCGCACGCGGCGGGAGCCGGGGGCACGGGAGGATCGGTGCGTGGTGGACACGCAGCCGGGAGACGGTCACGGTGCTCGCACGAGGTGGGAGCGCCGCGGGACCGGATCCGCGCCGAAGGCCGGTCCCCGAGGTGACGGGGGCAGCGGGAGCGGCACGCGTGTCGTCGCGAGAACGCGACGTGACGGACAACGTACCACCTCGCTGGCTCCCGTCACCTCGCCCCGGTCAGGCCCGATCGAGGACGGTCCGGACCAGGAACGTCGCCATCTGGCCGCGCGTGACCGCAGCACCGGGTCGGAACGTCCCGTCGGGGTAGCCCTGGATCCCGACCGCGGCCACCGCGCTGATCGCGTCGGCGTGCACGTAGCCGGCCGGGACGTCGGGGAAGACCCGGTCGCCGCCCGGCAGGTCCGCAGCGTTGCGCAGCAGGGTCGCCATCTGCGCTCGGGTCACCGGTGCGTCCGGTCGGAACGTGCCGTCGGGGAAGCCACCCGCCACGCCGGCCATCGCGCTGATCGCCTCGGCGTGGACGTACCCGGCGGGGACGTCGGGGAAGCGCAGGTCGCCGGGTGGCAGGTCGAGCGCCTTGGCCAGGAAGGTCGCGAGCTGACCGCGGGTCACCGGCTGTCCCGGTCCGTAGGTGCCGTCGGTGCGCCCGACGGTGATGCACGCCTGCGCGATACGGTCGATCGCCGCGGCGTGCACGTAGCTGGCCGGCACGTCGGTGAAGGTCACGGGCGCACACACGCCGGGGGCGGACCGGACCGTGACCGGCTCGGCCACGCTCGCCGACCGGTTGCCGTTGACGTCGGTGGCGCGGGCCTCGAGGTAGCTGTCCCCGGGCTGGTCGACGGTCACGGTCGCGGTGTCGGCGAACACGGTCTCCCAGGCGCCGACCTGCCCGTCCGGGCCGTGCGTGCGTACCTCGATGCCGGCCACCGCGTCGTCGTCGCTGGCGGTCACGGTCACGTCCACGGCACCGTCGCTGCGTTCGGTGAGGTCGAGCGTGACCGTCGGCGGAGCGGCGTCGGTCACGTCGAACCCGGCGTCCCAGGAGACCCGCGCGAGCTTCTGCTGGCCGCTGTACGACGGGTGGAAGTGGTCCTGGTCGGAGATGTCCGCGTCGAGGAACTCGCCCGGATCGTTGCTGAACAGGTAGGTCGCGCCGTCGTCGTAGCGGCAGCGCACGTACGCGGCACACGCGTCACGTAGCGCCGCGTTGTACTCGAGCCCCCGCGCACGGACCTGCGCGCGGCGCTTCATGTCCGCCTCGGCCAAGGAGGTGGCGTTGGCGACCAGGGACTGGCACGGCACCAGGCCGGAGTCCCAGAAGATGACCGCCACGAGGTTGGTGCGGCGCAGCTCCCAGAGCCGGTAGATGTCGGGCACGGAGTTGAGCTGGATCCGCGCCTCGGGACGGTGCTCGGCGACCCACGCGAGCGTGGCTTCGATGTGCTCGCGGTACTCCGCGGTCGGGGTCATGTCCTCGACCGTGTCGCGGCACAGGTCGTTGCCGCCGATCTGGACCAGGATCCAGCCCACGTCCTCCGGGGTCTCCTGCACCTGCTCGAGGGTGTGGCGGGCTCGGCGGCCGTTCTCGGACAGGTTGTGCGCCGTGACCTCGTGGTCGACATCGAGCGCCGCGACCCGCTGGTAGACCGACTCGAGCCCGGGCCAGTCGCCCGTCGCCCACGAGTTCCGGGGACGCTCGGTCGCCGGGATGGGGGCGATGTCACCGCCGCCGGTGGACCCGGTCCCGGCGGAGATGGAGTCGCCGAGGACGGCGACGGAGGTCGGCAGTCCGGCGAGCGCAGGCGTGGGCTCGGGCGCGGCGCCGGTGACCTCGGCGCTGGCCGCGACCGGCATCAGCAGTCCGGCGACCGTCAACAGCGCGAGCGCGCCTCGGAGCGTGTGCTTCACGTGGATCCCTGTTCGTGATCGGTGGGCGTGCCGTCGTCAACAACGCTGCAGGTAGCCGGCCGTGACGAGCTCGTCGATCTCCTCGCGGGCGGCTGGACCGAACTGCTCCTCGAGCAGGGCGAGGTCCTCGTCGGTGAGGCAGTCGAAACCCTCACCTTCGACGAACGCCTCCCCGTCACCGAAGACCTCCTCGAGGACGCCGCCCTCGCGCAGCTGCGGTGGCTCGGTCGGGCGGGTGTCCGGTGCCGTCCCGGTGGCCGGACCGTCGTCCCCGGCGGGGCCGTCCCCGGTGGTGGTGGGGCCGTCGGTCGTCGTGCCGTCGGTCCGGGTGTCGTCGGGCTGGGCGTCGTCGGGCGACGACGCGTCCGGCGCGGTGGGTCCGCCGTCGTCGGGCGACGTGGATCGCTCGTGGCCCGTGGCCAGCGAGAACGCATCGACGAGGCTGCCGACCGCGGCCGGGGGAGCGTCGTCGGGCACGGGGGCGGCCCCGTCGCTCGGGGAGACGGTGGCCTCCACGACCAGCGGGACGGCGGTCGGGCCGAGCACGGCGGGCAGGTCGATGCGCACGCCGGTGAGCTCGCCGTCCGTCAACCAGGCGTCGAGGGACACCTGTCCCTCGGAGGTGTCGTCGGACGGCCTGGACCTCGTGCTGGAGCCGCGACCGGTGTCGGCGATCGCTGCGGCGACGTCGTCGACGAACCGGCGAGCCGCGTCGGCATCGCTGGTGACGCGGACGTGGTGGCCCCGTTCCTCGTCGCCGAGCGAGGTCACGGTCGCGTCGTCCAGCAGGCTGGTCCCGGCCGCGCCGAGCGCACGCGCCAACCGATCGCTGTCCTCACCCGGGTCCTCGAGCGCGTCGGTGGCGATCCTGATCCAACCGCCACCCTCGAGCGCGTCGGCGACGGGGGCGAGGCCCACCGTCCGTAGCTGCTCGGCGGTGTCGTCGACGAGGTCTCGGGGACCGGCGTCGTCAGGGCGTGGCACGCGCAGGTGCGCAGCACGCGTGGTGTCCGAGCGGAGCTCGAACCTCGCCGCCGTGAGCGAGGTCAGGAACTCGTCGGCGTCCGCGCGGTCGCTGACGTGGGTCGTGACGGTGAGGCCGACGCCCTCGTAGGTGGCGAGCGTCGCGAACGCCGTCGTCAACGCCTCGGCCGGGTCGTCCTCCGGTGCCGTGGTGCCGGTACAGCCGAGCACGAGCACGGCGAGCAGCGCCGTAGCGGCACCCGGGACCCACCTCGCGAGCACGCGACCTCCGGTGTCGGCGTCCGTCCCGCTGATACTAGGAGGTACGCGGTCAGGAACGATCACCGGCGACGCCCGCCCGGCCGTTCACAACTGGTCCCTCACGCACGTGCCGTGCCGTGATGGCGGGAGCGGCGGTCCCGTGGACGGACAGGACGCGTGTGCTTCCGCCGGGTGTGTGCGTGCTTCCGCCGAGCCGTCCGC
>CAYSTY010000029.1:0-13195 GCA_964433685.1 uncultured Actinomycetota bacterium
CGATCCGCGCGCGGGTCGCGTCGATCCCGACCGTGACCATGGCGTCCTTGAGCCGATCGCTGCCGCCACGGACCAGATCGTTCTCCTCGAACCCCTGCCGGACCCACGACGCGCGGTAGTTGGGCAGCCCGGTGTACACCTCGAGGTGGGTGTGGGTACGTCGCCGTGCTTCCTCCGGATCGGCCACCAGCACGGCCCCGGCCTCCACGACCAGCAGCTTGTCCGTACCGAGCAGCGCCCGCGCCTGCGCCGTGTGTTCGGGGAGGGTCAGGTACGGCAACGCACCGTCGGCCGCGTCGCGCGACAGCTCCAGCATGCGCGGGCCGAGCGCTGCCAGCAGCCGCGGGCGTGCCGGCGCCGCATCGACGACCACCGGTGAGACGCTGTCGAGCGCCTCCAGGTAGGTGCGCATCGCCGACAGCGGCTTGCCGTACTCGTGGCCGCGGAGCCGCTCGACCAGCGGGGCGTGGCTCACCCCGAGGCCGAGCGCGAACCGGCCGGGGTAGCGCGCGCCGATGGTGGCCTGCGCGGCGCGGGTGGTCAGCGCATCACGGGCGTAGATGTTCGCGATCGAGGACCCGACGATCAGCTCGGAGGTCGCATCGAGGCACAACGTGGCCTGCGCGAAGCTCTCACGACCGTAGGCCTCGCCGTACCACAGGGCTCCAGCGCCGAGGCGTTCGACCTCGGCGGCGAACGCCCCCACCTCGGCGACCGGGAGACCATCGAGCCCGCCGGTCCACAGCCCGACCGGCGACAACCGGGCCCGCAGGGTGGTGGCCGGATCGTTCCCCGGGTCGGTCGTCGCATCGGCCCGTGCTGGGGTCGGGTCGTTCACGTGCCACCTCGTGGTCGGGGTCGCTGGTCTACCAGCCGGTCGTGACGACGACCGCACCGGCGCAGAACGCGCACGGTCCCCGGCCCCGAGGTGGCCGGGCGAGTCGGCCGCGCGGGCCGATCAGCTCCCGAGGTAGCCCTCGAGCGCCTCGGCGAGGGCGGGGTGTCGCAGCTTGGCGAGCGCCTTGGCCTCGATCTGTCGGATCCGTTCCCGGGTGAGACCGAGCTCCGCGCCGACCTGTTCGAGCGTCTGCGGCTGCGCGTCGCGCAGGCCGAAACGTCGTTCGATGACCGTGCGTTCGCGGTCGGAGAGCTCCTCGAGGACGGTCGCGAGGTGCTGGCGCAGCAGCAGGTAGGCGGCCGCCTCGACGGGCACGGTGGCGTTGACGTCCTCGATCAGCTCCCCCATCGACGCGTCGCCATCCTCGCCGACCGGCGCGTCGAGCGACGCGGGGTCGACCGCGAGACGCCGGAACTCCTCGACCCGTTCGACCTCGATCTCGCTCGCGCGGGCGATCTCCTCGATGGTCGGCTCGCGTCCGAGCGTCTGCACCAGCTGCCGTTCCACCTTCTTGATCTTGTTCATGGTCTCGACGAGGTGGACCGGGATGCGGATGGTGCGGGACTGGTCCGCGATCGACCGGCTGATCATCTGCCGGATCCACCAGGTCGCGTAGGTCGAGAACTTGTAGCCCCGCGTCGGGTCGAACTTGTCGACCGCGCGCATGAGACCGAGGTTGCCCTCCTGGATCAGGTCGGGGAACAGCAGGCCGCGTCCGACGTAACGTTTGGCGATCGAGACCACCAGGCGCAGGTTGGCCTCGATCAGCTCGCTCTTGGCCCGGCGCCCGTAGCGTTCGATGCGCCGCAGCCGAGCGCGCTGTTCGGGTTCGAGGTGCTCGAGCGAGTCGAGGATGGCGGCGGCCTGCACGCCCGCCTCGATCCGCTTGGCGAGGTCGACCTCCTCGGCGGCGGTCAACAGGTCGACGCGGCCGATCTCGTTGAGGTACAGCCGGACCGCGTCGACCGACGCCGGGGCGTCCGCCCGGGGCGGCCCGTCACCGCTGCTCGCACCCTCGTGCCCGTCGTCGACGAGCGCGACGCTGTTACGACGCAGGTGGCCGCCGACGGCCGCGGCGGCGCTGGCATCGAGGCCCGCCTCACGCAGCGCCCCGGTGATCTCGCGGGTGGTGACGAACCCGCGGCTGACGCCGGCCTCGAGCAGCTCGGCCACCGCCGGCGCCCGCAAGACCGCGTCGCGTTCGACCAGGTCGACCACGTCCGCGACGAGGGGAGCCGTCTCGGAGCCATCGGCGGCCCCCCCGGGCCCCGACGGCGCCCCGACCCCGCTGCTCACCACGGCCACACCCCCTCGGTAGGGCCGCGACGAGCGTAACGAGGCGGCACCACGCCGGTGCCGCCGTTCCGGGGCGACGGACCCCTCGCGCACGCCCCGCACGCGAGGGGTCGGATCGCCCGTGCCCGCGCGCTCACACGGCCGGTAGCAGATCGAGCAGGCGGCTGAGGAACGTGGCCGTCTGCCCACGCGTGGCCGTCAGGGTCGGGCCGAAACGACCGGGTTCGAGCCCGATGCTCAGACCCAGCTCGAAGGCGACATCGATGTCGCTGACGTGCGTGGAGCCCGCCGTGTCACCGAAGTGGGGACCGCCGGTCGCCGCGACCTCGTCACCGGTCGCCCAGGCCAGCGACCGCACGAGGATGGCGGCCAGCTGCGCCCGCGTCACCGGTGCCCGCGGGGCGAAGCGATCGGAGGTGACACCGTGCACGATCCCGACGGTCGCCAGCTGCTCGACCAGGGGCCCGTGGATGCTGTCACCGAGGTCACCGAAGCGACGGTCGGTCACGGCCGGCAGCTCGTGTCCCGCCGCCTCGAGCGTCCGAACGACGAAGCTGGCGAGCTGCTCTCGCGTGACGTCACGCCCGGGTCGGTAGCGACCATCGTCGTAGCCCAGCGCGATCCCTTCGGTGGCTGCACGGCAGATCCCGGCGTGGTGCGGGTGTCGGCCACCGACGTCCGAGAAGGTCGTGTCGGTGCACACCAGCGGCGTCGCGGGACCCCCCGGGTCGTCCGGGTCGGTCGGGTCATCCGGGTCATCCGGGTCGTCCGGGTCGTCCGGGTCGGTCGGGTCCTCGGGGTCCTCCGGGTCGGTCGGGACCGGGCTCCAGCCCTCACCCTCGTCGGTGCCGATCGCGCTGAAGTCGGCCCCGATCGGTTGCGCGGACCACGCGAAGCAGACGTCACCGGTCGCCGCCACGTCGAGCGTGCACTCGTCGTACGAGACCGGATCGTGGTCGCCGAGACCGGCCGCGGCGCACACCGCGCGGGCCGCCGCGACGTCCGCGTCGGGCAGGATCTCGAGCGTGAGCTCCTCGGTGGGGAAGTTCCGGTCCGTGAAGTCCTCGGTGGCCCCACCAGGGGCGTAGGTGAACAGGGACTCGGCGTCCGTGACGCGCCACTCGTCGGCCCACTCGCCGTGGCGCACCTCGAAGGGCATGGGGAACGTGCGCAGCGTCCCGTCACGGTCGCGCAGATCGGCCCCGAACTCGCCGGCGTTGTCACCGAGCAGACCCTCCCAGCCGCCGGAACCGAGCTCGGCCGGGGTGATGTAGACGTCCACGAAGCGGCACTCGCCCCCACAACGCAGCGCCACGCGGTCACCGGCATCGGTCGTGACCACGACACGGAGACCGTCGCGGACCACCGTGCCGGTATCGAGCTCGAGCGGTTCGGACAGGTCCGCGAACGCGAACTCCTGCCCGTTCACGGTCAGGTGCTGCTGCCCTCCGGTGACCTCGACGACGTCCTCGCCGACGCGGACCACCACGACCTCGTTGAGCGACAGCGAGCCGCTCGTACCCACGGGGACGGCGCGCGCCTGCACCTCGAGTCCGGTGGTGCGGCCGAGCACGAACTCGCCGACCGACATCAAGCTGTAGCGGGTGCCGCTGTGGCTACGCAGGTGCGGGTCACCGCGACTGGCCGCACCGGCCGGCACGAACGGCTCATCGCTGCCCATGTGCCCGAGCAGGTCGGTGACCTCGCCCATCGCGTCGTAGAGCTTGAAGAACGTGGAGATGATCCCGAAGGCGCCCACCGCGATCCCGAAGGGGGTCGGGACGAACGCGAACGCCGCGCTCATGCCGACCTCCTGGCCGATGGACGCACCGAGGAAGTGGTCGAGCATGGCTCGGATGGCGGGCAGCTCGGTGACGACCACGCCGTCGAACGGGTCGACCGAGACCTCGCCCACGACGCCCGGGATGGCGGCGACGACGGGACCGTCGGCTCCCGGCACGCTCGCGATCGTCGCGGCGATCTCACCGGTGTCGGGGTCCGGGGTGAAGCGGTCGGCCATGGTGTCGATCGGGTCGACGTCCGACGTCGGGGGTGCCTCGTCGGGGGACGGCCACGTCTCGCCGTAGGCGGGTGCCGCCGCGACGTGCGATCCGGGCTCGACACGGTCCGAGCCGAGGACGTCGAGGTTCAACCGGATGCTGCCACCGTCGGGACCGATCGGGCTCCGCCCCCGGGGGCTGGACGTGCCGGTCCCGGCCCGAGGCGTCGCGATGACGGCGATGGCACCACCTCGTGCGGCACCGGGGGTGCTGATCACGCCAGCGCGGACGTCCACGTCCGTACGCGGCGTCCCATCCGCACCGATGAGCACGGGCGCGAGCGTCGGCGCTTCACGGAAGGTCATCTCGTCGGACAGTTCGACCGGGTCGCCGAGGTCGTCCTGGACCGCGTCGATGAGGTCCTCGAGCAGGTCCTCCTCGTTCCCGTCCTCGTCGATGGTCCACAGCGGACCGAAGATCCAGAAGCTCTGGACCAGCCCGTCGGGGTCGTACTCGGGTGGCGGCGCCGGGGTCCAGGTGCGCGTCTCGGTCACCGACCGCGTGCCGACGCGTGCGGTGACGGTGTCCTCACCGGCGATGTCGCCGGTGGTGCAGAACGGGGCGCGACCGTCGACGTCGGTGAAGGAGAAACCCTCGTCCTCCACGGTCCCCTCGACGGTGAAGTCCACGCGGATGCCACGCAGCGGATCGGCGGCGCGGTCCCGGACGACGGCCTCGACGCACTGCTCGGCGCCGATGTGGGCCGGTTCGGGGAACTCGAGCTCGATCGAGTCGACGAGTGCGACCGGGGAGAGCGACAGGCCGCCCGGGTAGGCGTACGAGTCGTCCTTGTTGGTGCCGTACATCGTGGCGCTGAACGGCGTGGGTCCGGCCAGGACCTTGCTGCCGGCAGGGACCGGCACCTGTGCCCCGGAGAACCCGGTCGCACCGATGGCGGCGTAGTCCGCGGCAGGCACCGCCTCACCGTCGATGGTGACGGCGCCGACCGCAGCATCGGGTACCACGAGGTTGATGGCGTGGTCCTCGAACCCGGCGGCGGGGGTGGTCACGGTGTACTCGGCGAGCCACTGCTCGGCCGGCGCGATGGGTACGACGGAGGGATCGCCGAACCGGTCGTCGGAGGCGCTGCCCTCGTAGGTGGAGCCGTGCATGTACTGCGAGACGGCCACCGGCTCGCTGGTGGTGATGTGTGCCGACTCGGTGAGGATGGTCTCGTGGAACTCGCCACGGTCGATGGTGGCGACCACCTCGCCGTCGATGGCCACGGCGGTGCCGTCGACCGCCGCGAGCACGCGGAAGGTGTCCCCCTCCCGGTCGATGAAGGGCACGGTCAGGAAGGACGAGCCCCAGGACGAGGTGGGCAGCAGTTGCTGGCTGATGTTGTCGCAGTAGGCCACGCCGATCGGGACGTTGGCGCACCCGTGGGTGCCGAACACGGCGACGGGCCGGTCGGAGGTGACGACCGTGCCGGTCAGGTCGCCGCCGCCCGAGGTGTTGGCGAGCTGGTAGGTCTCGCCGGCGTCGAGCTCGACGTCGTACGGCTGGCCGGCGAGGTGGCCGCCGGTGGTCGCCGACGGTTCGATCGTGACGGTCGTGCCGTCCTCGGGGGCGACGACGGCGAACTGGGACGCCGCGACGGCGAACGGGCCGTTGGGCCACGTGAGGACGAGATGCTCGGTGCCGAGCGCGGCGACGGGCAGACCGAGGAACGCGTCGGTGGAGAAGGTGACCTGGTTGATGCCGTACACGGACACGTCGGTGTCGGCCACCACGTGCACGCCACGTTGCTCGACCTCGTCGGAGGCCGACAGCATGGTCGCGAACGGCAGGTCGACGGTCGTGACCTCACCGGGGGTGACGGTGAAGCCCTCCTCGAACCCCAGCCCCGGGACACGCACCGTGCCCGTCCCCGCCTCGGCCGCCGCGACGTAGAGCCGTAGCTCGGGGTCGGCGTTCTCGATCAGGACCGTCGGGAACGCGAGCCAGAACTCGCGTCCGCTGCTCGTGCCCGTGCCCGGTTCGTCCGCCTGGGCCTGCGCCACCGGCGTCGGTGCGATCACGAGCACGCTGGCCACGAGCAACAAGGCGGCGAGCCACGCGCCCACCTGCCGCCCCGGACGCGCGACGACCGACTGCTGACCCCACTCCATGAACACCCTCCTCGGAGCCCCGACGGGGCTGAGGCGAGCAAGCTAGAGACGGGCCTGTGGACGTTCTGAGGATGCGCTGAGCCCGGGCTTCGGAGGTCAGTCCGTGCCCAACTCACGCAGGGCACGGCGGCGCTGTTCGAGCGTCGCGAGCTCGCGTTGGACGGCGAGCAGCTCCTCGCGGTCGTGCTCGTGGTGGAGGGTCTGCAGCTTCTCGCGCAGGGTCCTCGCGTCGGCCTCGACCCGTTGCGACACCAGGATGCGCACGCGCCACGCCGCCGTGTCGGCGTCGACGGGGACCGGTTCCTCCTCCACCGCCAGCCCCCTGATCGTGGCGCGCAGCTCGTCGTCCGCGGCTGCCTCGACGATGGCTGCGAGGTCGACGCCGACGCCACCGGCTTCCTCGATGGTGCGGAAGACCGCGCGGGCGACCGGGTGGGTGAGGTCCTCCTCGGTCAGCTCGTACCACTCGTCCGGGATCAGCTCGGGCGTCTGGAGCGCCACGCGCAGCACGTCCCGCTCGCGGCGGACCTGCGCGCGGTCGAGCGCGGACCCGGGCGCTTCGACCGTCGGTCGCGCCGTCGGGATCGCCACACCCTGGTGCCGGTCGAGCTCGATGCCCTGCCGGGCGGCCGACCGCGCGACGAAGTCGTACGCGAGGCCGATGCCGGCGGCGACCTCGGTGCGGGCCCACTCACGGCGTAGATCCGGGTCGGGTTCACGCCCGAGGATCTGCAGGGCCTCGCGGAGGGCCGCGGTCCGCCCGCCCTCGGTGGTGAGGTCGGCGTCGGCGAGGCGGTGCCGCAGGACGAACGGCACGACCGGCAGCGCCGCATCGACCAGTTCGCGCATCCCCTCGGCACCGACCGACCGCACCGCGTCGGCCGGGTCCTGCCCGTCCGGCAGCGCCAGCACGCGCAGCTCGAGCGCGCGTCCAGAACCCGCGTCGGCGGCGAGCTCGACCGCCGCCTCCCACGCACGCTCGGCCGCCTTCACGCCGGCGGCGTCCCCGTCGAAGGCGAACACCACCCGCTCCGCGTAACGGGCGATGCTGCGCAGGTGTTCGACGCCCACCGCCGTCCCGCAGGTCGCCACCGCGTTGCCGAACCCGGCCTGGTGGAGCGCCATGACGTCGGTGTAGCCCTCGCAGATCAGCACCGTCTCGGCCCGGACGATGTCGGCACGGGCCTGCGGGACGCCGTACAGCACCCGGTTCTTCTTGTAGAGCGGGGTCTCGGCGGAGTTGAGGTACTTCGGCGGGTCGAAGTCGCCGTAGTCGAGCCCCGGCAGCACCCGTCCCCCGAACCCGATGACGTCCCCGCCGGGGTCGTGGATGGGGAAGATCAGCCGGCCACGGAACCGGTCGCGCAGCCCACCACGGTCGTTCTTGACCGACATGCCCGTCGCGATCAGGTCCTCGGCGCGCACCCCCTGGTCACGCAGCGAGAGCGACAGCGTGTCCCAGGCGTTCGGGGCGTACCCGAGCTCGAACCGTTCGGCGTCGTCGCGCCCGAACCCGCGCTCCTTGAGGTAGTCGCGGGCGACCGTCCCCTCCTCGGCGTACAGCTGGGCCCGGAAGAACGCGAGCGCTGCCTGGGTCACGTCGATGAGCTTGGAGCGCTGCCCGAGCCGCTGCTTGTCGCGGGCCGTCAGCTCCTCGTAGCGGAGGGTGAAGCCGACCCGCCGCGCGAGCGACTCCACCGCCTCGGGGAAGTCGAGGCCCTCGATGCGCTGGAGGAAGTCGTAGATGTCCCCCGAGGCGCCACACCCGAAGCAGTGGAAGAAGTTGTCGCCCGGTGTGACGTGGAAGGACGGGGTCCGTTCGGTGTGGAACGGGCACAACCCCTTGAAGGACCGGCCGGCGCGCTTCAAGGTGGTGTAGTCGCCGACGACCTGGACGATGTCGGCTTGGCGGCGGAGGGTCTCGACGTCGTCCCGGACGATACGTCCCGCCACGTCGCTGCCCCTCCTCCTCGTCGTGCACCAGGGTGACCGCCCGACGGTACCCCCGGGGGGCGACGCGCTGCGGTCAGCTCAGGTTGGCGTCGTCCCAGTCCGGGTCGAGCTCGACGAGGAAGCCGGCGATCCGTTCCACCTCGCTGGTCTCCCCGATCTCCTGCGCCGCGCGCTGCAGGCGAACCAGGCAGGTCAGGAAGGGCCGGTTGCTCGGGTTCGACCACCGCACGAACCCGCGACCGCCCCAGCCGTTCGCCCGCAACGCGTCGAGCCCGCGGTGGTAGCCGACACGGGCGTAGGCGTAGCGTTCGATGGGTTCACGTCCGCGGGACGCGAGCTCCGCCCAGCCGGCCACGAGCGTCGGGTGGTCGGCGACGACGGCGGACAGCGCCGTCAGCTGGGTGTCGGGGTCGGTGGCGAGCGCCCCGGCGAGCGCCTCGCGGGCCTGCTCGGGGGGCGGCGGCAGGATCGTCTCGTGCCGGTCGGCCATGGGGAGCTCGGCCACGGAAAGTGCCTGTCGTCGGGGTCGGGAGCCGACCTGTGGACCACGGACGGTAGCGGTCGGTCGCGCTGGTTAGCCTCCGCCCGGCACCCGCCGCCGCGGTCCGCCGCCGCGGTCCGCCGTCGCCGGCGTCGTGCCCCACCGCCCGCGCACCCGCCCGGAGCCCCACCGTGCCCACCCCGATCCGGTACCACGTCGACCTCGCCGACCGCGTCCACCACCTCGTCCGCGTCCGCCTGACGGTGCCGGAGGACCTCGCGGCGGGCGCCCGGCTCGTGCTGCCGGTGTGGACCCCCGGCAGCTACGTGGTGCGCGACTACGTCCGCCACGTGCAGACGATCGGCGCCACCGACGCGGCGGGGCGCGAGCTCCCGCTCACGATGGACACCCGTAGCTCGTGGTTGCTGCCCGACGACGCCGCCGGTCCGGTGGAGGTCACCTACGAGCTGTACGGCAACGAGCTCACCGTCCGCACCAACCACGTCGACGACCACCACGCGCTGCTCGTCCCCGCGGCGACGTTCATCACCGTCCCATCGGGTGCGGACCGGCCGCACGAGGTCACCATCCCGCCCGTGCCGGACGATCACCGGGTCTGGTCGCTCCTGCCGGCCAGCGATGTCCCGGACTCGTGGGTCGCCGAGCACCGCGACCACCTGATCGACAGCGCGTTCGAGGTCGGTGACCACCCGACGGTCGACTACGAGGTGGCAGGTGTCCCGCACTCCTTCGTGTGGGCCGGGCACGGCGGTCGCGCCGACCAGCACCTCGACCGGCTCGCGGCCGACGCTGCGGCCGTCGGCGAAGCGGCCGTGGCACTGTTCGAGGGCGAGCTCCCGGTCGAGCGGTACACCTTCCTGTGCACCGCGTGGGACACCGGCGGTGGTGGGCTCGAACACCGCGACGGCGCCGTGCTGCAGATCCCCGTCCGCGTCTTCACCGATGACGACCTCTACCGCCGGTTCCTGTCGCTGATCGCGCACGAGTACCTCCACCTGTGGAACGTCAAGCGGCTCGTCCCGGCGGCGTTGGTCGCGCCCGACCCCGAGGGGCCGACCCACTCCCCCTCGTTGTGGGTCGCCGAGGGATGGACCGCCTACTACGACGAGGTCCTGCCCACCCGGGCACGGGTGTGGTCGCCACGCCGCTACCTCGACACGCTCCGCGACGGCTACACCAACGTGCTCGAGATCCCCGGCGTGCAGCGACAGGGACTCCGCCAAGCCTCGTTCGAGGCCTGGACCAAGCACTACGTCCGCGACGAGAACACCCCCAACGTCGCCACCGACTACTACGGCCACGGAGCGCTCGTGGCGGCCGAGCTCGACCTGCGCCTGCGTGCGCTCGACCCGGCCGGTGACGGCATCGACGCGGTGCTGCGCCACCTGTGGCAGCGTCACGCGGGCAGCCCCCACGGCTACTTCGAGGCACACGTGCTCGGTGCCATCCGCGACGTCGCCGGCGGGGACGACGGCGACCGGTTGGCGGCGCTGGTCGACGCGCGCGTGGGCTCGCCCGGGGTGCCCGACCTCGAGGACGACGTGGTCGCAGCCGTGGGCCTGCGATGGGAGACCACCGACGGTCCGCAGGCGCCGGACCTCGGGGTGCGGACGACCGAATCCGACGACGGCATCGTGTTCGCCACCGTGCTGCGCGATCGTCCCGCCTGGCAGGCGGGGGTCACGGGCGGGGACGCGCTGATCGCCATCGACGGCCAACGCGTCGCGCGGGGGCAGCTGACCTCGGCGCTCCGGGCCTACCGCGGCGGGGACGAGGTCGAGGTGTCCGTGCTGCGCGGGCCGCGGCTCTTGACCCTGCCGGTCACGCTCGGGGCGCCCCGCCCGCGCCGACGTCTGGCGGCGGTCGACGAGCCGACCGCCGAACAGCGCGAGGCCTTCCGTCGCTGGACGGGTCGCAGCTTGGACGAGGTCTGACGTTCGTGCGGGCCGCGACCTCCGCGCGTCGCGGTCGCGTCGACGTGTCGTGTCACCCCGCGTCAGCGCGTGACGTGCACGCGCCGGTCCGCGACGTGCCACCTCGTCGTGGTCGTCGCCGCCGCGAGCTGGTCGTCGTGGGTGACCAGGACCAACGCGCCGTCCCAGGCGCCGAGGGCGTCCTCGAGCCGTTCGATCGACGGTAGGTCGAGGTGGTTGGTCGGCTCGTCGAGGACGAGGACGCCGACACCGTCCGAGGACAGCACCCGGGCGAGCACCAGCTTCCTCGCCTCCCCCGGCGACGGTGCGTCGGTGACCAGCACGCGCTCCGGGTCGACCCCGAGCGTCGCGACGGTCCCGAGCACGCGGCCCCGCACGACCGGATCGAGCGCGCGCACCTCGTCGACGACGCCTGCGGGATGGGCGAGTTCCTGCGGCAGCAGGGCGACCTGCTCGCAGGTGCGCTCCAACGCCGCGAGCAACGTCGCCAGCAGCGTGCTCTTCCCCGCTCCGTTGGCGCCGGCGAGGTGGATGCGCTCGCCGCGGTGCAACGTCACGTCGACCTCGCGGAGCCACACCTCGCCGCCCGCGTGCGCGACGTCACCGGTGACCCGGGCGAGCACGCGGCGGCCGCTGTCGACGTGGCGGAAGGCGACCTCGCCACCGTGATCGCGGACGATCCCGTCCCCGGCCGCAGCGAGGTCGGCGGCGGCCCGCTCCACGCGAGCGTTCAGCTGGCCGACCCGGTTGGCGAGCTTCGCCTCGGCCTTCCTCTGGGCGAACTTGCGTCCCTTCTCGCGTGCGTCCGGCTGCGACGCACCGGCCAACCGCCGGTCGCGGTGGGGCCGCGCCTCGGCGCCGTGCCGGTCGCGGCGGACGTCGGCCAGGATCCGGCGCTGGCGGCGGACCTCGCGCGTGGCGCGGTCGTGCCGCTCGCGCTGCGCAGCCTCGTCGGCGGTCCAGCGCGCCGCGGCCTCGCCGTAGCTGCCGGCGTGCAACACCACGGCGCCGCGTTCGACGCGGACCGTCCTGGAGGTGAGCCGTTCGAGCACGTCGCGGTCGTGGCTGACGACGACACCGAGCCCGCGGTACCGCGCCAGCGCACCGACCAACAGGTCGCGAGCGGCGACGTCGAGGTGGTTGGTCGGCTCGTCGAGGAGCAGCACGTCCGGGTCCTCGGCGAGCGCAGCGGCGACCTTCCAGCGGCGCCGCTGGCCGGGTGACATCGCGTCCCACCCGCGACCGGTGGCGGTGGCGAGGTCGTCCGGATCGAGCTCGAGGCGGCTGCGGAGCGCCGCCGCGTCACCGCTCCAGTCGTGGGCGAACGCGCGCGTCCCGTCGTCCAGCGGTCCGGGATCCTGCGGGACGTACCGGGGCGGCGCGGCAGCCTGCACGGTCACGTCCCCGGACGACGGGAGCAGCAGACCTGCGATGACGCGCAGGAGCGTCGACTTGCCCGCGCCGTTCGGACCGACGACGCCGACCCATGGACGGTCGGCGTGCTCGGGCCGGGTCGCAGCGAGGTCGAGGTTCACGTCGACGAGCGGAGTCGCCGCGCTGGTGTGGGCGAAGTGCACCCCACGCAGGTGGATGCTCGACACCGGTCCTCCTCCGGTCGTGTGCGCGCACGGCCGGTCGCGCCACCCGCTGAGGGGTGGCGCGACCGAGCGGCGTCAGCGCGGTGGCAGCTGCCGGGGCCGCGTCACCCGACGGACCGGGGCCCGCGGCGGTGCGACGCGAGGCGCAGGTCCACGCGGGGACGGTCGACCGGACCGGTCGTCCCCGCCGCGCTTCGCGCGGCGTTCGCGCCGGGTCGGGCGGGGGCCCTCCCGCGGTGGGCCGGACGCCACCGGGACCTCGTAGGGCCGCTGGGACACCGGGACACGGTGACCGGTGGTGGTGCCGCCGGACGGCGGCAGGAGGTGTTCAGGGGCACGCATGGAGCGCCTCCAGCTCCGGAGCCCGGCCCGTCCGCGCTGGACGCGGTTCGAGGGCGGGGCGACCGGTCGAGCCACCTTCGTCGCGAGGACGGGGGGTGGCACGGACGACGATCGTCAGCTGGTGAGGCGCAAGGTCGGAGCTCCCGGAACGGGGACACGCGTGGGGCCGCAGCGCTCGCTGGCGCGGCGGTCGTCGAGCACGCTACCTCGCCGTCGACCCGGCTGTCCAGGCTCCGTCCGCCGTCCGGATGGAACCACCACGCCCGACGGGTGCACCTGGCACGCGTGGGTGCACCTGGCACGGGCGGGTGCATCCGGCACGGGCGGGTGCATCGGGCACGGACGGGTGCATCCGGCACGCGCGGGTGCATCCGGCACGCGCGGGTGCATCGGGCACGGCTGGCCGAGCTCACTGCACCCGCGCAAGGTCGACGCACCCAGGCACGGCCGACGCACACACGCGTGGCAACCGCACCCACGCAGGGCCGACGCACCCAGGCA
>CAYSTY010000029.1:13295-14730 GCA_964433685.1 uncultured Actinomycetota bacterium
GCCGACGCACACACGCGTGGCAACCGCACCCACGCAGGGCCGACGCACCCAGGCACGGCCGACGCACCCAGGCATGGCCGACGCACCCACGCGTGGCAACCGCACCCGCGCCAGGCCGACGTACCCAGACGTGATCACCGCACCCGAGCGTGGCCGACGCACCTCGGGGGGGACGCGATCGTGTGCACCGACCGGCCGCCGCCCCGGCCGTGATCAGGCGCCGAGGACCTCACGGATCTCGGCGACGACCGCTCGCTGGTCGCGGACCCAGCGCTGCCAGGAGATGCGCAGCACGCGCCACCCGTCCGCGACCAGCGCGTTCTGGCGCGCGTGGTCTCGCGCGAGGTCGTCCGGTGTGCGGTGGAACGCGAACCCGTCGCACTCGACGACCACCCGGACGTCCGGGAAGGCGAGGTCGATCCGGTAGATGCGGCCAGCGATCCGGACCACCAACCCGAGGACCGGTGGCAGACCGGCGGCACGGAGCGCCTCGGCCACGAGGTGCTCGAAGATCGAGTCGGGGGTACGTCCGTCGTCGAACTCGCTCAGGAGCCGGGACAGCCCACCCCCACGGGAGGCGCCAGCGCGTTCGACGACGGCCCGCAGCGACGCCACATCGGTGCAGCGCCGTTGGAGCGCCGTGAGGAGGACGGCCGTCCCGTCCCGCCCCCAACCGACCTCGCGGACGTGGTCGAGCAGGGTCCGCTCGACCGTCGTGCAGGGCAACCCCCGGGCCTCGGTGACGTCGATGGGATCGAGGTGTCGCGTGCGGCGGACCCGGACCCCGTCGAGGTTCGGTGCTCGGCGGTGGTGGGGCACGAGCACGCCGACACGCTCGGGCGCGTCCGCAAGGAGCTCGTGGAGGAACAACGCGGTCGTACCGGCCGCGACCGCGCCCGTCCCGGCAGCGAGCAGCGCGGCCGCGATGCGGCGTTCCGGGACGTCAGCGGCGTCGGTGAGGACCACCACGCCACGGTGGACCCGCGCCACCTCGCCGAGGCGACACCAGTCCTCGAAGGTGGATGCCGCGACGCCGATGCGATCGGCCTCGCTCCGCGACGACACGCCGTACCTCGCCATCGCCTCGCGGCGCAGCCGCTCGTGCGGGTGGGTCGCCGTCCGCCGTCGCCGACGCTCGTGCTGGGGCTCCGGTTCATCCATGCCAACAGCATGTCCGAGCCCTGACCCCGCCGGAACACCGGATCCGTCGCCTGTGGATAGCGGGGACCGGCACGGGCGGGACCGTCGGGCGCGGGTGCGATCTCCACGGCTGGGTGCGATCTCCACGGCTGGGTGCGAACTCAACGGCCGGCCGTGGTCGATGCACCCACGCGTGCCGGACGCACCCACGCGTGCCCGACGCACCCACGCGTGCCCGATGCACCCGGCCGTGGTCGATGCACCCGGGCGTGCCCGACGCACCCAGCCGCGGCAT
>CAYSTY010000030.1:0-14643 GCA_964433685.1 uncultured Actinomycetota bacterium
CCCGGTCCGAGGTCACCGAGCACCACGCCGTCCACCTCGACCTCGACGAGCCCGTCGAGCAGCAGCGCGACGGTCCCGCCGGGCTCACCCTGGCGCGTGAGGACGTGACCGGCCGGGAACTCACGTGGGTGCAGGGGACCGCGGTCGCGCAGCAACCGCTGCGTGAGCGAGCGCTCCAGCGCCGACTCCACCGCCGTCGTCACCGCCGGCGTGTCGTCACCGCCCCACGGGGTGGTCTCGACCGTGGTGCCGTGGTACCACGCCTCGAAGTCGGCCAGACCGGTGCGTTCGGCGAGCTCGCCGTCGGGACCGAACACCCAGTGGCGCGGGAACCGGCTCGCCCCGACGAGCTCCCAGGTCGCTTCGCCCGAGGCTGCCAACGTGAGGCGCAGGGTGGTCCAGACCAGCGGCGCCAGGACGCGGAGGCCCGACGCACCGACACGGCGCGGCGCGGGCATCGCCGCGCGACCACCGGCGGCCTGGGTGAAGCGCACCCGGTCGGCGCGGTTCCCCGCGCCGAGCACCTCACGTCCGGGCGCCTCGATGAGGACGGGTTGGTCGCGCACCTCGGGGAGGGCGGTCGCCGCCAGTCGAGTCGACCACGGACCGACCTGCAGGGTCGAGCCGCCCATGACCACCACGCTGTCGTCGTCGTAGCCGGCGTCGACGATCCGGCCGTCCTCGACGTCCGCCCAGACCGACAGACGGTTGGCGAACCGGAAGCGGTCCTCGTGCCCCCACCGGCGCAGCTGCGCCAGGTCGTCGACACGATCGGGCGGGGGACGGTCGTAGTGGGTGATGCCACGGTCGAAGGTGGCACGCACGATGCCGGTCACCGACTCGTCGGGGATCCAGCTGATCGAGGTGACGGTGGTGCGGACCCGATGTGCATCCACTGGGCGTCCTCCCGCCCCGCGCCGTTGCACGCGGGCGACCGGACGACGCTAGCGCTGGCGACGTGGCGCGGCGGCTGTTCGGACCGGTGCGCGGCCGGCCGGGCGGGACGCGCGCAGCGTCCGATCAGCGACCCGGTCACGCCTCCGATGGCGCCGGCCCGGCGGCACCGGCGATGAGCCAGGCGACCGCACGGGCGAAACCGTCGGGGTCGATGGCGTCGGGTTCGGCGACGCGCTGCATGGCGAACCCGTACGCGAGGGCCTGCACCGCGGCGGCGAGCTCGGTGACCCGGGCGTCACCGAGCTCGTCCAGGGTGGAGGAGATGGTGCCGGCGAGGTTGGCGCGGACCTGACCGAGGACCGCGGCGAGCAGGTCACCGAGGTCGGGGTGGCGGACCGCGTAGAGCCAGAACTCGGCCATGAGCAGCACCAGGTCGGGTTGCTGGTCGACCGTCTCGGTCCACTCACGGGTCATGCGGCCGAGCAGTTCGTCGCGGTCGCCACCGGCCGCCACCGCGTCCGCACGTCCCGCCGCCCCGGCTTCGACCTGCCGCGCCATCATCGCCAGGAACAGCCCCTCCTTGCCGGGGAAGTTGGCGTAGATGGCACCCGTCGAGACGTCGGCCTCACGGGCGATCTGCGGGATCGAGGCGCCGTGGTAGCCCTCACGGGCGAACACCAGGGCGGCGGCCGACAGCAGTCGGTCGCGGGTCTGCTGCTGTCGTCGTTGCCGGACGTCGCTCACGGTCACCCCCTGGTTGCTGCCCAGCCTACCCCCAGGTAACGTTCGTTCGCCGAACGACCATTCGGCGAAAGTTCGTTCACCGAACGAGCGTTATGCGAACGTGTGGTGTCGCGCAGCGGTCGGCGAGTACCTCGCCGGCACCGGCCTCGTTGGGAGCGGGGCAGGTCGACGGGAGGGAGAGCCCGGTGGGTACGAACGTCACCGATCACCGACCGGGCTCCGGCGTGGCGGCGACCGGCGGGGGCGCGCGGGTCCGCCCGGGGACCCGCGCGGAGATCGGCCGCCTCAACGAGGTCACCGTGCGCGTGCTCGGCCTGGCCACCGGCGCCCGCCGGCCGGGTCTGTTCGCCACGCTCGCCCGCCACCGTCGGCTGTACCGGCCGTGGTTGGCCTTCGCCGGCGCGCTGATGCTGCGCGGCGCCATCCCGCGCCCCGACGCCGAGCTCGTCATCCTCCGGGTCGCGGCCCGCACCGGCTGCGACTACGAGCGCCACCACCACGAGCACCTCGCGCGTCGTGCCGGCCTGACCGAGACCCAGATCGCCGCGGCGCTCGACGCCGCGGTGCCGGCGCCGTGGACGCCGCGCCAGGCGGCCCTGCTGGCGGCCACCGACGAGCTGCACGAGACCCGGTCCCTGACCGCCGACGGCTGGCGCGAGCTCGTCCGACACCTGTCCCGGGACGAACTCCTCGAGCTGCCCCTCCTCGTCGGCCACTACGAGATGCTCGCGATGGCGCTCAACAGCTTCGAGGTCCCCCCGGACGAGGGCCGACCTGGGCGCCTGGCCCGTCTGCTCACCCGCCTGGCGGTCCGGTCCGACGCACCTACCGCACCCCGCACACCCGATCGAGGCTCCCGCTGATGTCCGCACCCACCTACTTCACCGGCCGCAGCGCGGTCGTCACCGGTGCCGCGTCCGGTATCGGCCGTGAGATCGCCGTCCAGCTCGCAGCCCGTGGCGCCGACGTGCTCGTCACCGACGTGAAGGCTGCGCCGCTCGAGGAGGTGGTCGCGACCATCGTGGCGAACGGTGGTCGTGCCCGCGCCCGGCAGGTCGACGTGACCGACGTCGCGTCGCTCCAGGCGGCCATCGACGACGTCGTGGCCACGCACGGACGGCTCGACCTGATGTTCAACAACGCCGGCGTCGCGGTCTTCGGCGACTACGAGTCGCTCAGCGTCGAGGACGGCGACCTCGTCCTCGACGTGAACCTACGTGGCGTCGTCCACGGCTCGACCCTGGCCTACGCCCAGATGGTCGAGCAGGGCAGCGGCCACATCGTGAACACCGCGTCGGCGGCCGGCTTCGTGCCGGTCCCGCTGCAGGCCCACTACTGCGCGACCAAGCACGGGGTCATCGGGCTGTCCAAGACGCTCCGGCTCGAAGCCGAGGAGCGCAACGTCGCCGTGACCGTCTACTGCCCCGCCTGGGTCGAGTCCGGCATGTTCGAGGACCACACCTTCCGCGGCACGATGGAGGGTGCCGACCCCCGCGGCCTGGTGCCGATCCCGCCGCTTCGGACCGACGTCGCCGTGCGCCGTCTGCTCGACGGCGTCGCGCGACGCAAGGCCTACGTCATCACCCCGTTCTACGGCCGGCTCGGCTGGTGGTTCGAACGGCTCTCGCCGGCAGCTTCGCACCAGCTGCACCGTCGGACGCTCAGCACCATGCGTCGCCGCCTCGGCAAGGCACGGGTGTGAACACCGCGACCGCGCGGCTCAACGCCATCCTCGTCAACACCGGGCAGCTGGCGGCGATGCTCGTCGAGGGGGTCCGCGGCACCACCCAGGTGCGCCAGTGGGCCGGCGAGTTCCTCGACCAGTGCTGGTTCCTGATCCGCGTCACGCTGCTGCCGGTCCTGCTCGTCGCGCTCCCGCTCGGTGCCACGATCGCGCTCCAGGTCGGCGACATCGCCCGCCAGCTCGGCGCGGAGGCGGCGACCGGGTCGGTGGTCATCAGCGCGATGGTGCGCGAGGTCGCGCCGTTGGCGGCAGCGTTGCTCGTGGCCGGCTCGGGCGGCTCGGCCATCGCCGCCGACATGGGCGCGCGCAACGTCCGTGACGAGCTCGCCGCCATGGAGGTCATGGGCGTGGCGACCATCGCGCGCCTGGTCACCCCGCGGCTGTGGGCGAGCAGCACCGCGGGTGTCCTGCTCATCCCGATGGTCATCCTCTCAGGGGTCGGCGGTGGGTACGTCTTCAACGTCCTGTTCCAGGGCGTGACCGCCGGCGCCTACCTCGACGGGGCCACCTCGCTGCTGCAGGTCGCCGACCTCGTCCAAGCTCTGGTGAAGGCGGCCATCTTCGGGTTCATCGCGGGCCTGGTCGCCTGCCACAACGGGATGAACTGCCAGCGCAGCCCCGGCGGTGTGGGCCGGGCCGTCAACCGCTCGGTCGTGATCACCTTCCTGCTCGTCTTCGCCGCGAACTACCTGCTCACCGTCCTGTACCTCAGCCTCGTGCCGCAGCGCGCCGTATGACCTCCCTGGCCGTGCGCAGCGCCACCGGACGTGGGCCCGTCCGGGTGGTGGCGCGCCTCGGGACGCGGACGGCAGCCGCCGTCGCCGAGTTCGGGGTGTGGTGCGTCCAGTTCGTGCTCGTCGGGCTCTACCACGTCGTGGTCGACCTGGTCCTGCGGCTGCGGTACCGGCGCGTGGTCCTCCAGCACGTCAGCGACGTGGCGATCGGCGCCGGCGGGCTCGTGGTCGGCAGCGGGATGATCCTGGTCATCTTCTCGCTGTCGTTCCTGACCGGGAGCACCGTCGGTGTCCAGGGCTACACCGGGCTGGAGCAGATCGGCGCGGAAGCGTTCTCGGGGCTCATCGGCAGCTTCGCCAACGTGCGGGAGGTGACCCCCGTCGTCGCCGCGGTCGCGCTCGCGGCGCAGGTGGGGACCTCCTTCACCGCGGAGATCGGCGCCATGCGCGTCGCCGAGGAGATCGACGCGCTCGAGGTGATGGGCGTGCCCGCGTTCGTCTACCTGGTGTGCACGCGGCTGCTCGGCACCCTCATCGCGCTCGTGCCGCTGTACCTGATCGCCCTGTTCACCAGCTTCGCGGCGACCCGGCTGATCACCACCGGCGTCTACGGCCTGTCACCGGGCGTGTACGACCACTACTTCTCGCTGTTCCTGCCGCCCATCGACGTGGTCCTGTCGGTGGTCAAGTTCGCCGTCTTCGCCGTGCTCATCGTCCTGATCCACTGCTACTACGGCTTCTACGCCAGCGGGGGCCCGGAGGGCGTCGGTCAGGCCGTCGGCCGCGCCGTCCGCATGAGCATCTCCGGCGTCGTCGCCGTCAACCTCGTGCTGTCGTTCCTCTTCTGGGGGACGGGCAGCTCGGTGTCGTTGGTGGGCTGACGGTGACCTCCCGGACCCCCCTGCTCGAGGCCTTCACCGCCGGGCTCGCGTGCGTCATCGTGCTCGTGGCGACCGGCGTCATCGCGGTCACGCGGGCCAACGCGCCGAGCGGTGACGGCTACCCCGTGGTGGCCCGGTTCACCGACGACCTCGGACAGGGGCTGACGCGGTCCTCGCCGGTCCGCATCCGCGGGCTCGAGGTCGGCGAGGTCACGGGTATCGAGCTCGGGCCCGACGGTCGCGCCGAGGTGTCGCTGTGGATCTCCCGCGAGGTGCGCATCCCCCGATCCGCTGCGGTATCGGTCGAACCGATGTCGATGTTCGGACCCCGTGCGGTCGACCTCCACCTCGCCGGTGACGGGTCGGCCGGGCCGTTCGTCGCAGCCGGCGAGGTCATCGACCGGACCGCCACCTCGCAACAGCTCGATGCCATCATCTCGCGGGCGACCGAGCTGTTCGAGGCCATCGACGGGGGTGCCATCCGGCGGACGTTGGCCTCCCTCGCCGACGGGCTCGACGGCGGGGGCGACGACATCGCCCGCACCATCGACGGGCTCGACGAGGTCACCGCCGTCCTCCACCAGCGGCGCGCGGCGACCACCGCGCTGGTCACCGACCTGCACGAGCTGACCAGCACGTTCGCCGATCGCGGACCCGCCCTGGTGGGCGCCGCGTCGAGCCTGCGTCGATCCCTGCCGGTGCTGGTCGAGACCGAGGCCGGGCTGGCGCGCACCCTCGACGAGGTCACCCGCGCCGGCGGCATCGTCGCCGACACCTTCGCCGACCAGCGCGAGGCGTTCGGACCGCTCATCGACGGGCTCACGCGGACCACCGCGCTCCTCGACCGACGCCTCGCCGAGGTCGCCCAGCACGTCGGGTTGCTCGAGGAGTTCTTCCGGATGTTCGCCTCCGTGATGCGTCTGCCGCGGGCCGACGGCACCGTCGACCTGGCGGTCGACCTGATCGTGCCGGACCGCATCTGCGACCTCCTCCAGGAGTGCAAGGAGCTCGTCCCCGACGAGCTGCGCGACCTGATCGACGTCGGTGACGTGCTCGACCCCCTCGGTGAGGCGCTCGACGGGGTGCTCGGTCCCATCGGCGACGCGATCGAAGGGGGGCTCGGATGAGGACCCGCCGTCACCTGCCGTTCGCGGGGTTCGCCGTCGTGTCCGTGGTCATCTGCGCGGCCATGATCATGGCGTTGGCCAACGTCAGCTGGAACGGACGCGCCACCTACCTCGCCACCTTCGACGACGTGACCGGGCTCGACGTCGGTGACGACGTGCGCCTCGCCGGGGTCCGCGTGGGCCGGGTCGATGCGGTCGACGTCGTCGGTGGTCGCGCCGAGGTGGCGCTCACCGTCGAGCGCGACGTCGAACTGCCGGCCGACTCGATCGTCGAGGTGCGCTGGGTCGACCTCATCGGCGCCACCGAGCTGCTGCTGCTCCCCGGGGAGTCGACGGCGACCCTCGAGGACGGTGCGCGCATCGAGGCGACCCGGGCGGGAACGGACCTGGCCGTCCTCGCCGACCAGCTCGGGCCGCTCACCGCGACGCTGGATCCCGAGCGTCTGAACGAGCTGGTCGCCAGCATCGTCGCCGCGCTGGACGGGCGTGAACACGAGGTCGCACGTCTCGTACGGGAGCTCGACACCGTCCTCGCGACCTTCACCGAGCGAGGTGACCTCATCGGCACGATCCTGCGCGACTACCGCGATCTCAGCGCCACGATCGCGCGGCGTGACGAGCAGATCGTCACCCTCGTCGACCACCTCGGTGTGCTGACCGGGACCCTGGACGAAGCCGACGAGATCGTGGTCGCGGCGATCGAGGAGGCCGGTCAGGTGGCGCGCAACGCCGACCGTTTCCTCGCCGCGAGCGCGGACGACCTCGAGCGTGTCCTCGCCGACCTGGTGCCGGTCGTCGGCGGGTTGGTGGCGGACCGCGAACGGTTCGACGCCGCCCTGGGCGGCCTGCCCGACGCCTTCGGCCGGTGGATCCTGGCCACCGAGATCGGCGACGCCATCGAGCTCGAGGCCTGTGTGAGCCCGACCTCGCCGCCCTGCTCCGAGCTGCACGTCACCGATCGGTTGCCCGGCGTCGGACAGGAGGACGGCTCGTGATCGGACGGTGGTTGTCCGGCGACCGGTCGGCGTTCGACGCCGACCCCCGGACGCTCGCGGTCGTGGCCGTGGCGACCCTGGCCGCGGCCCTCGTCGCGGCGTTCGGGTGGGACCAGCTCTCCAGCGGCGGACGCTACGAGGTGGCCGCGGTGTTCGAGGACTCCGGCGGCCTGCGCACCGGCGCGACGGTCACGGTGGCCGGGGTCGAGATCGGCGAGGTGCGTCGCATCGATCCCGACTTCTCGCTCGGTCAGGTGGTGGTCACCCTGGCCCTCGACGAGGACGTCGAGGTGGGTGCGGACGCCCGCGCCGCCATCGCCCCGAACACCGTCCTCGGCGGCTTCCACGTGCGGCTGCAGGGTCCGGTCGAGGGACCGCTGCTCGCCGACCTCCCGGACGACGAGCGGCGGATCCCGATCGAACGGACGCGGGCGTCCTTCACGGTCGTCGAGGCGCTCGAGGCCACGACCGAGACCGTCGACCGGCTCGACCTCGACGCCCTCGACACGGTGCTCGACCGCGTCGGTGACGTGGCCAGCAGCGACCCGGAGGCGTTCGTCCGCCTCGCCGACCGGTTCGTGGACCTCGAGGGCCTCGTCGAGGACCACCACGAGGAGCTGGTCGACCTGCTCGACCAGGGCAGCCACCTCGTCGCCACGCTCCGTACCCGCGACGAGGAGGTGCTCGATCTCGCCGACCAGGTCGCCGACGTGATCGGACGGCTCGTGGACCGCCGCACGCTGATCGCCGACGCCCTCGGCGACGGACGGCAGGCGATCGACCGGTTCAGCGACCTGCTCGAAGCCAGCGACGACGACGTCCGTGCGACCCTCGACCACCTCGACACGCTGCTGACCATCACCGACGAGCGCCTCGACGAGATCAACGAGGGGCTGACGGTCATGCCCGGCGGGCTCCACGGTCTGGCGGACGGCGGCGCGAGTGGCTCGTGGCTGCACGTGGTGCTGGACAGCCTCATCATGCTGCCGATGCTGCGATGACCGCCCGTCGACGCGCCGTGCCCGTCCGCATCGCCGCGGCGTTGGTCGCGCTGAGCCTGGTCGCGGGCTGCACCGCCGGTGGCGATGGCAGCTACCTCGTCGAGGCGGCGTTCACCGAGGCCGTCAGCCTCTACGAGGGCTCCAAGGTCGAGGTGATGGGGATCGAGGCCGGGGTCGTCGAGTCGATCACCCTGGCCGACGACCAGGTCGAGGTGATGCTCCGCATCGACCCGGACGTGCCGCTACCGACCGACGTGCAGGCCGCGATCGTCCCCTACACGCTCATCGGCGAACGCACGGTCGTGCTCCACCCGGCGTGGCGACCGGGCGACGGTCGCGCCGGTGACGGTCACCGCATCGACGTGGACCGCACCCAGGTGCCGGTCGAGGTCGACGACGCGTTGGCCACCTTCGCCGATCTCAGCGCTGCCATCGACGCCGCCAGCGTCCAACGGTTCGTCGGTGGTTCCGCGGCGTTGCTCGAGGGCCGGGGGGAACGCTTCGGTGCGGGCCTCGACGCGCTCGGGCGGGTCGCGGCCCGGTTCGCGGAGGTCGACGGGCCGCTGCTGGCGTTCGCGGACGACCTGTCCGCGCTCGCCGCGACGCTGAACGACCGCGAGGCACAGGTCGTGCGACTGATCGAGGGCGTGCGTGCCATGGCCGACGTGACCGCGACCCACCAGGACGCGGTCGGGGAGCTGCTGACCTCCGTCGACCGGTTCAACCAGGTCGGGGTCGCCCTGCTCGACGGTTACGAACAGCAGCTGCCGGCCACCCTCGCGAGCCTCGCCGACGTCGGGATGGTCCTGCGCGCCAACAGCGACTGGCTCCCGCAGCTGGTCGTCTCGCTCCGCGCCCTGTTCGACATGACCGTCGACGCCTACAGCCCGCACACCGAATCGCTGGTGCTGCGTACCAGCGTCCCCGAGATGATCGGGCCGATGCTGGCCGGGATCATCGACGGGCTCGTCGGAGGGGTGCTGCCGTGAACGCCCGCCTCGTACCCGTCCTCGCCCTGCTCGCCGCGCTCGTCGCCGGCTGCTCGGTCGGCAGCGACCAGACGCGCACCCTCGTGGCCCACTTCGACGACGTCCGTCACCTCGCGCCGCGCCACGCCGTCCGGATCGCCGACGTCCGCGTCGGGACGGTGGCAGCCATCGAGCTCGACGGGTTCCGTGCCCGGGTCACGCTCGCCATCGATCCCGAGCACCACGTCCCGGTCGGGACCGAGGCCGCCGTGCGGCAGGCCTCCCTCCTCGGCGAGAACTACCTCGAGCTGCGGCTGCCGGACGGGGCGCAGGACCTGCCGGCGCTGCCCGACGGTGCGCCGATAGAGCGCACCGAGACCACCGTCGAGCTCGAGGACCTGGTCCAGGAGGCGATCGGGGTCGTCGGGGCCCTGACCGCTTCCGACGTCGACCGCATCCTCGAGGCCGGCGTCACCGGGTTCGGCGGGCGTGGCGACCAGTTCGGGCAGCTGCTGACCCGGACCGCCGACGTCGCCGAGAGCTTCGCTGCGCAGCGGACCGAGCTGACCGAGGTGCTCGAGGGGCTCGCCGAGCTCGGTGGTCCGCTCGCCGAGGGCCGCGAGGAGATCGGCGCGGCACTCGACGCGGCGGCCGACGCGGTCGAGGTCGGCTCGCGTCAACGCGACCGGTTGGTCGCCAGCCTGGCGAGCATCGCCGACGCCTCGCACGCCACCGACGAGGTGCTGCTCGAACCGCACGCGGCGCGGCTGAGCGCCCTCCTCGACCGGTTGCCACCGGTCACCGCGACGCTCGCGTCGCTCGACGCGGAGCTCACCGAGACGGTCGGTTCGCTCGCGGCGTTCGGCGAGCAGGTCGCGCTCGCCATCCCGGAACGGCCGCTGCAGATCTACGCCAAGCTCCGCACGCAGTCGCACCCGGAGCGCTCCGTCGTCGCGTTGGTGGACCTCATCCTGGCGCTCGTGGAGGGGGCGGAGTGATCGGCGGTCGACGGCTCGCGATCAACCTCGTCGCCTTCGTGGTCCTGGCCGCGGTGGTGCTGGTCTGGGGAGCGGTGCAGCTGCTGGACACCCAGGCGCCGTCCGGCCCCCGCCTCACGGTGGTGCTCGACGCCACCGGCGGCGTCGGTGACCGCACCGACGTCACCTACCTCGGACAGACCGTCGGACGCGTGGCGGACGTGGCGGTCGTGGACGACGCCGTCGAGGTCGAGGTCCGGTTGGAGGTCGGAGCCGCGCTCCCGGCCGAGCTCGACGCCAGGGTGCGGCGACGCTCCGCGGTGGGGGAGCCGTACCTGGACCTGCGCCCGTCCGCGGCCGTCGCGGCCGCGCCCGGCACCGTGCGTGACGGCACCACGATCCCGCGCGAGCGCACGACGTTGCCGCTGTCGTACGCCGAGCTGTTCGAGGGCGTCAGCGCCCTGTTCGACGCCGTCGACCCGGAGGAGCTCGGCATCCTCATCGACGAGTTCGCCCTCGTGGTCGAGGGGCGAGGGCCGGTGATCCGGGCGCTGCTCGAGGACGGTGCCTCGGTCGCCACCACCCTGGGGGACGGCGCGGAGGTCATCGACGAGGCGGTCACCGAGGTCGGGCAGCTCACCGCGCTGCTGGCCGACCGGTCCGACGCGCTGTCGGGCAGCATCGACGACCTGCGCACCATCGGCGATGGCATCGCCGGGCTCAGCGACGCGTTCGAGCAGGCCGTCGACCGTGACCCCACGTTCGTCGCCCGCGCCGCGGACCTGCTCGAGGAGGCGGGCGGCTCGCTCAGCTGCACGGTGAACTCGCTGGCGGCGGTCGTCGGCGCCATCGACGACGGGACCCTCGCGACGCTCGACGGGGTGCTCGAGGACAGCGAGATGATGCGGGGGCTGCTCGCGGCGACCCAGACCCACCGTGAGGACGGGATCTGGCTCGCGACGGAGCTGATGCTCAGCACCGAACCGATCGAGCAGCGCACCCCGACGGGCGAGCTGCCCACGCCACCGCAGGTCGGCGACTGCCCGGCCGGCCCGGCCGCGACCCCGGTCGCCGAGGACGGGCCTGCGCCCGGCCCCGGCAGGGACGGTCCGGACCCGACGGCGGGAGCCGGCGGGTCACGGTCCGGCGACGGGAGGGACGCCGACGACGGGGCCACGCCCCGCGCCTCCAGCGACGTCGACACCTCCGGCGACGGGCTCCCGGTCGGGCTGGCCGTGATCGGTCTGCTGGTGATCGCGGCGACCGCGGCGACCCGCCCGTGGCGGTGGTTGCGGGGTGACGGTCCGAGGTCGGGGACCTGACGGCTCACCAGCCGTCCTCGGTCGCCCCGTGGCGGACGGCGTTGGCGACGATCGCGTCGTGGATGAACCGCGCGAGCCCGTCGGCGACGCGCTCGTAGACGGCGGTGAAGCGCTCGTCGGCGAGGTACATCGCAGCCAGGCTGCGGTGACCGGCGTGGGTGAGGTCGTAGTGCCACCGGGTGATCTGCCCGCGTGCCTCCTCGGCGAGGTCCATCGCGACCGCGCCGTCGGCGGGCTCGTCGGCGCGCATCGCCGCCGCGAAGCGGGCGTTGAGGTCGTCGGTCTCGGCCACCATCCGCTGGTAGTCGGCCTTGCCGTACCCGCGGTGGCGCGCCTGCGACTGCTTCCAGGCGTCGCTGTCGCCCCAGCGCTGTTCGGCCTCCTCGGCGTGTTCGGTCGGGTCGAACTCGCCGAACACCTCGAGCATCTCCTGCGGGGTGAGGTCCACCCCGAGCTTCCTCGCGTTCATCGTGATCTCCAGGGTCTGGACCAGCTGGTCGAGCCGGTCGCGTCGGGCGAGCAGCAGCGCGTGCTGGTGGCGCAGGTGCGCCAGGGGGTCGCCGTCGGCGTCGAGCAGCGCGGTGATCCGGTCGAGCCCGAACTCGAGCTCGCGGTAGAACAGGATGCGCTGGAGCCGCTCGAGGTCGGCCGTGTCGTAGCGGCGGTAGCCGTTGTCGCCCCGCGCGCTCGGTCGCAGCAGGCCCACCTCGTCGTAGTGGTGCAGCGTGCGGACCGTGGTGCCGGCCAGCGCCGCGACCTCACCGACGGCGTAGGTCCGAGCGTCCATCGTTCGCCTCCTCGGGAAGCGGCGGGGCGTCGCCCCGGGGCCCGCGTCGGGCGACCCGGGACCACAGGTGTACGCCCTCACGTCACGGGAGGGTCAAGGGTCACCGCCGTCTCGTGCGCGCACGACGGACACCCCGACCCGGCTGCCGCGACCGCGACCGGGTCAGTCGTCGCCCCGGGGAGGCAGGAAGCGCGCCACGGTGTCGGCGCGCGCCTGCATCGTCGCCGCCGTGGCATCGTCGCCGAGGTCGCGGTAGGAGGCGGCAGCACGTTGGTGCTCGCGCAGCTCCGCGGTGAGCGCGACCGCGACGTCGGTCGCCGTCAGCGTGGCGCGCGGCGTCTCACCGAGGTGGCCGATCGTGGGCTCGTGCCCGCGCGGCGAGACCGCTTCGGCGCCGTCGAGCGCCGCGAGCGCCCCGCGGAGCGCCGTCGTCACCTCGCGGTCGCGCGCACGCATGGCGTCGCGGAGCGCGACGCGGAGCTGCTCACGGGTCCGTTCGACGGTCGTCACGGTCGTCCTCGCTGTGTGGTGTGGACCGCGCAGGGTGCACGACGGGGGCCGTCCGCGCGGCGTGACGGGGGTTCGCACGGTAAACCCGTCCGTGGAAGTCGCGGCCTCGCGACCGCGTTGGACACTGTCGAGGTCGGTCGTACGCGACCGTCCGGACCCCGTCCTCAGGAGCCCTCGTGGCCTCGCCCTCCTCCCTGCCGCCCGTCGTCGACCGGCGTGAACCGCTGACCCACGACGAGATCGCCCGCTACAGCCGCCACCTGATCATCCCGGACGTCGGGATCGAGGGGCAGGAGCGGCTGAAGGCGGCCAAGGTGCTGCTGGTCGGCACCGGCGGACTCGGTTCGCCGCTCGCGCTCTACCTCGCCGCGGCCGGTGTGGGGACGATCGGTCTGGTGGACGACGACATCGTGGACGCCTCCAACCTGCAGCGGCAGGTCATCCACGGCACCTCCGACATCGGGACCCACAAGGTCGACTCGGCCAGGCGTTCGATCCTGGAGATCAACCCCCACGTCGAGGTCGTCGAGCACCGCACCTACCTGAGCTCCGAGAACGCGCTCGAGGTCATCCGCGGTTACGACCTGGTGATCGACGGGACCGACAACTTCCCGACGCGGTACCTGGTCAACGACGCCTGCGTGCTGCTCGGCATCCCGAACGTGTACGGCTCGATCTTCCGCTTCGAGGGGCAGCTGAGCGTCTTCTGGGGCGCGCAGGGCCCCTGCTACCGGTGCATGTTCCCCGAGCCGCCACCGCCGGGGATGGTGCCCAACTGCGCCGAGGGCGGCGTGCTCGGGATCATGGCCGGGCACATCGGCACCGCGCAGGGCATCGAGGGCATCAAGCTGATCGCCGGCATCGGTGAGCCGATGGTCGGCCGCCTCGGGCTCTACGACGCGCTCGAGCAGCGCTGGACCTACGTGAAGGTCAACAAGGACCCCGACTGCCCGGTCTGCGGCCCGCACCCCACGGTCACCGAGCTGATCGACTACGAGGACTTCTGCGGCGTGCCCGCGCACGACCGTGCTGAGGAGACCGACGCGCTCGAGCTCAAGCACCTCGAGATCCTGCCGAGCGAGTACGCCGAGATCGCCGAGAAGCCCGACGTGGTGCTGCTCGACGTGCGTGAACGTCACGAGTACGAGATCAACCGCATCCCGGACTCGGTGCTGATCCCCAAGGACGAGCTGCCCGGCAGGCTCGCCGAGCTCGACCCGACCAGCGAGTACGTCGTCCACTGCAAGTCGGGCGTCCGCTCGCTCGAGTCGACGAAGCTGCTGCGCGGGGCGGGTCTCAAGGCCCGCTCGATGCGTGGGGGCATCGACCTCTACGCGCGCCAGATCGACGACTCCATCCCGATCTACTGAGCGACCCGGACGGTCGCTCTCACGGCGACCCCGGCAGGACGTGCACCTCGCCGGGGTCGATGCGCAGGCTCACCGGATCGTCGACGCGCGGGCCGAGGCTGCCCCGGACGGGAACCTCGAGGTCGATGCCGGCCGAGGTGCGCACGTGCAGGACGTGGTGGTCGCCGGCGAACCGCCGCGCCGTCACGGTGCCGGTCACGGTGCCGGTCGGGTCGAGCTCCACCGCGCCCGGCAGCAGCAGGACCGTGACCGGCCCCCGGCCCGCCCCGGCGATCGGCAGCACCCCGAGAGCGGTCCGCACGCGACCGTCGCCCGCCTCGCCGGCGACGGCCTGGTGCTGACCGAGGAACCGCGCCACCTCGAGATCCGCCGGTCGTCGCCACAGCTCGTCGGGGGTGCCGACCTGGACCAGGCGGCCGCGGCGCATCACCGCCACCCGGTCGGCGAGGGTGAGCGCCTCGTCCTGGTCGTGGGTGACGTGCAGGACCGTGGTGCCGCTCTCGGCGAACACGCGCGGCAGTTCGACCAGCAACCGGTCGCGCAGCGCCCGGTCGAGCGACCCGAGCGGTTCGTCGAGCATCAGCAG
>CAYSTY010000031.1:0-13993 GCA_964433685.1 uncultured Actinomycetota bacterium
GCCGCCGTCAAGCGCACCCACCGCGACGTCAAGGTGCTCGGCTCCTACCGCCGGTCGGGGGCGCGCGTGACCACCGAAGCCGACGCGATCGCGGCCGACGACACGCGCTACCGCGACGCAGCCACGTGGCTGGCGGACTGGCGCGCCCGGATCACGGACGGGGGCTGACCTCCCGGCCCGCGCTGCGAGCCACGCGGGAGGACGGGTTAGCCTCCGCCCCATGATCGATCCTCGACTGCTCCGGACCGAACCCGACCGGGTCGCCGCCGCGCTCGCGCGCCGCGGCTTCGACCGTGCCCGGGTGGACGATCTGCTCGCGCTCGACGAGCGCCGCCGGTCGCTGACCGCCGACGTCGACCGCGCCCGTGCCGACCAACGGGCGGCCTCGGCCGCCATCGGCAAGGCGTCCGCCGACGACCGCTCCGCCCTGATCGAACGCGCCAGCACGCTCAAGCGGACGGTCGCCGACCTCGAAGCGCAGCTCGAAGCCGCCGAGGCCGAGCACGCGGGCACCTTCGCGCGGGTGCCGAACCTGCCCCACCCGGACGCCCCGGACGGGCAGGAGGGTGACGGCACGGTGCTGCGGACCTTCGGGACCCGGCCGGCCTTCGACTTCGAACCGCAGGACCACGTCGCGCTCATGGAGGCGGCGGACGCGTTGGACCTCGCTCGCGGCGCCCGGACCTCCGGCGCTCGGTTCGCCTACCTCAAGGGGCAGGGTGCCCTGCTCGAGCTGGCGCTCGTCCGCTACGCCCTCGACATCGCCGGTCGGCACGGTCACGTGCCGGTGATCCCACCGGTCCTGGTGCGCGAGGAGGCGATGTACGGCACCGGCTTCCTGCCGACCGACGAGCAGCAGCTCTTCACCCTCCCCGAGGACGAGCTCTACCTCGTGGGCACCTCGGAGGTGCCGCTCGCCGCGCTGCACATGGGTGAGCTGCTCGAGCGCGACGAGCTGCCGCTGCGGTACGCGGGGTACTCACCGTGCTTCCGGCGCGAGGCCGGCGCGCACGGCAAGGACACCCGCGGGATCCTGCGCGTGCACCAGTTCGAGAAGGTCGAGCTGTTCAGCTTCGTCCACCCCGACGACTCCGACGCCGAACACGAGCGGATCCTCACCATCGAGGAGGAGATCTTCACCGGCCTCGGGGTGCACGCGCAGGTGGTCGACATCCCCGTGGGCGACCTCGGCGCCTCGGCGGCGCGCAAGTTCGACATCGAAGCCTGGCTCCCCGGCCAGGACGCCTACCGCGAGGTCACCTCGTGCTCCAACACCACCGACTACCAGGCGCGGCGTCTGCGCACCCGCATCCGGGTCGCCGACGGTGACAACGTCCTCGTCCACACCCTGAACGGCACGGCCCTCGCGGTGCAGCGGGCGATGATCGCGCTCGTCGAGACCCACCAGCGCGCCGACGGGTCGGTCGCGGTGCCGGCGGCGCTCGTGCCCTACCTCGGTGTCGAGGTCCTGTTCGAGGGGGGCCGGTCGTGACCAGGTTCGAGGCCCGCACCGTCTCCGAGGAGACCCTCCCGGTCCCACCCGAGCCGATCTGGGAGGTGCTCACCAGCCCGCGGATGCTCGCCGACATGACGCCGCTGATCGACCACATCGACGAGGTCGACGCCGACCACTGGCGCTGGCACCTGGCCAACATCGCGGGCGTGGGCGTCGCCGTCGCGCCCTGCTTCACGGTGCGGATGGACTTCACCGAGGCCGAACGCATCGACTTCAGCCACGCCCCGGTCGGACGTGAACGGGCCGGCGCCGACGGGGTCTACACCCTGGAGCGGGTCGCCGACGGCACCCACCTCGCGATCGACATGACCGTCCACGTCGACCTGCCGCTGCCGGCCATGTCGCGGCCGGCGGTGACCCGCGTCATGGACGCCACCATGGGCCGGATGGGCGACCGCTTCACCCAGAACCTGTACCGCCACCTCGGGGTCCGCGGTCACTGAGCCACCCGGGCTCGGCGGGTGTCACCTCGCGACGTCGACCAGACCGCGGCGACGACGCTCCTCCTCGGCGGTGACCTCGCGGCCGGTGATCGTGGCCAGCGGCGGGTCGTGCTCGAGGTAGGCGACCTCCTCGTTCCGCCACGCCTGCAGGTAGCGGTAGAAGGGGACGATCGGGTGCAGGTGGTGCACCAGGTGGTAGTTCTGGCTGAACATCAGCGGGGTCAGCAGCTTCTCGGCACCGACGATGTTGCGCGTGGTCTGGAACCGGTCGTCGGCGTTGGTGGCCTCCAACCCGTGGTGGGGCAACCAGTCGAACCACCAGGCGAGCACGACCAGCGCGATGCGCTGCGGGATCACCAGCACCAGGGCGAACGCCGCGAGGTGGCCGGTGACCGCCAGCGCGGCGATCAGCAGCGCGGCGGCCGCCATCACCGCGACCGATTCGACGATCTCGGCGCGCGGTCGGCTGCGCACGGCGCGGAACCAGAACCACGCGTAGCGCAGGTCGACCACCATCCAGCGCAGCGGTAGCTGCCACGCGGGTCCTTCGATGACCCAGGCGTCCGGGTCGACCGAGGGATCCTCGTTGACGTGCTTGTGGTGCTCGAGGTGGATGAAGCGGAACAGCGGGAACGACGCGTACAGGGCCACGAACGGGATGGCGATGCGGCCGAGCACCTCGTTGACGGCCTTGACCTTGCCCGCGCCGCGGTGGGTCGCGTCGTGCAGGACGGTGAACATGGCGAAGCACACGCTGGCGTGGACGGGGATGGACACCCAGGCGGTCACCCGACCGGCCAGCGCCGCCCAGGCGGTGACGGCGAAGACCGCCAGGAGCACGACGGTCATGGCGACCGTCGGCCAGGCGATGCGGGGCCGCGGTACGCCGGGGCGCGGGGTGCGCGGCGAGGGGCGTGCGCTCCCGTCGGGGTTCGGGCCGAGGTGCGGTCGAGCGTTCGGCACGGTGTGTGACACGAAGGGCCTCCCTGTAACATCCCGGCGGGAGCGTACGGGAACGGGACGTGTCACGCCACCCCCGTCGACCGTCGGCGGCGCTGCGGTGCGCGGGGTCGTCCCGCCGCTCGGCGTGAGCCCGTAGGTACGGAACGTCACCGCTACGCTGCCCCCGCTTGGAGGGTTGGCCGAGCGGACGAAGGCAGCGGTCTTGAAAACCGCCGGGCGGTGTACGCCGTCCCGTGGGTTCGAATCCCACACCCTCCGCGGGGGTCGGCGTCGGCGACCCGTGAGGCGACGAGGGAGCGGAGCGTGGCCGCGGTGACCGCGACCCGCGAACCGACCGGTCCGGGAGGGATCCGGTTCAGCCCTCGCCTGGTCGTCCTCGCGTGCCTGGCGTGCGTCCCCGCCGCCCTCACGGCGGGACCGGCAGGCGGCCCCGACGCGCCGATGCTGGTGCTGATGGGCGCGCTGGTCCTCGTCGTCGTCCGGCTGGCGATGGTCGACGAGCACGTGGACGCCACACGGCGCGAACGCGTCGCGGTCGGCGTCCTCGTGGCGACCGCGCTCGTGATCGTGGCCATCGCCGTGCGGTCGGCGCTACCCGCCGGCGCCTGGCTGGGCGCGTTCGCGGCGGCCACCGTCGGGTTGACCGCCGTCCGCAGGACCCGGATGCGCCTGCTCGCCCAGGGGGGTGTGGTCGCAGCGCTGCTGCTCGTCCTGGTCCCGGGGACCGACCTGACCTCGGCCGTGGGTGTGGTCATGGTCCTCGGTCCGATGCTGCTGGTCGCGGCCATCGCGGCGCTGTCGAGCGCGCTCGCCGACGACCTCGCGTTGGCGCGCCAACGCGAGTGGGCCACCCGACGGGCCGCGGAACGGCGGGCCGAGCTGCTCGAAGCGGTGCGCGAGCTGTCGCGCGCCGGCCCGGGGCAGGCGGTCGACATCACCGTCGAGGCGCTCCGCGGCCTCGGGTTCCCGGTGGCCGCCGTCCTGCTCGAGGAGCAGGGTGTGCTGCGACCGCACCGGGTCGACGGCATCGAACCGCGGGACGACATCGGGACCGGTATCAGCGGACACGCGCTGGAGACCGGTCGCACCGTCATCTCCGGCGACTACCGCCGGGACGAGCTGCGCCTGCCGGGACTGGACCTCGGTGCCGTCGTCGCCACGCCCATCCCGGCGGCCGACCGCAACCTCGGGGTCCTGGTGGTCGGGCTCCACGAGCCCGGCGCGCCACCCCACGGGGACATCGAGGTGGTGGAGGTCCTCGCGGCTCACCTCGGTGGGGCGCTCGCGACCGAGCGGGTGGTCCACAACCAGGACGCGCTGCTCGCCCGGCTGCGGGACCTCGACGGGCTGCGTGCGAGCTTCGTCGACCGCGTGTCGGAGGACCTGCGTGACCCGCTGACGGTCGTGCGTGGCGTGGCGCAGACGCTCGCCGCCTACGGCGACCGGCTCCCCGACGAGCAACGACGTGACCTCCTGGCGCGGCTGACCGCACAGGCCGGCGACCTGAGCGACACCCTGGAGGCGTTGCTCGACTTCTCGCGCGTCCACGTCGGACGCGCGGACCCGCGACCCGAACGCGTCGACGCCCTGGAGCTGCTCGCACCGGGACTCGCGGGGACCGGGATCGAGGTCCACGTCGACGGCCGTCCCATCGTGGTCGTGGATCGCGCCCTGGTGCACCGCGCCTTCGAGCTGCTGCGCCGCGCGACGATCGACGTGGACGACGGACTGCGGCTGGTGCAGGGTCCGGACGTGCTCGGCGTCGACGTGCACCTGCGGCAGCTCGACGCGCTCCAGGGCGGGTTCGCGCGCGCCCTCGCCGAACAGCTGCTGGTGGCCGCGGGGGCACGGACCCAGCGGCTGCCTCGCGGCTTGCGGCTGCTGCTGCCGCTCGCGTCGGACGACACGCCGGCGGGGGGCGTGCCCATCGTCGACACCGACGAGGTGCTCGAACCGGAGGCGGGTCCGTGACGGGGCTGTCGCAGCCCGAGGCGGCCGGCACCCGGCGAGCCATGACCGCGCGTGTCATCCGCGTCGCCACGTTGACGCCGGTGGTGGTGATCGGCGGATCGGCCGTCGCGCTCGACAGTTGGCAGCACCCGGTCGCGCTCACGGTGGCGCTCGCGGTGATCGCCGCGCTCGTGCTGCTGGGGCTCACGCCCGAGCGACTCCAGCAGCTCGAGGAGCCCGACCCCTCGCCGCTGCTCGCGCTCATCGGTGTGGTCGCGGTGATCGCGGGTGCGGTCGCCCTCACGGCCGGGGACCGGTTCAGCACCGACCGGCTGACCATCGTGTTCGGGGTGGTGATCGTGACGGCCGCTTTCGTGCTGCCGGACAGGCAGCGGCGTCCGTTGATCGGGCTCGCGGTGGTCGCGTGGACCGCGACCTCGCTCATCGACGGGGAACGCGATCCCGTGACGCTGTTCACCCAGCTCGCCGGGGCCGCCGGGTTGGCGTACGTGGCGCTGCTGTGCACCCGTTCGCTGGAGACAGCGCTCGAGGTGGAGCGACAGGCGAGCCGGTCGTCGCGCACGCGCGCTTCGTTGCTGACGTCGGTGCTGCGGTTGCAGGTGCTCGAGCCCCGGGCGGTCGCCGAGGCGGTCGTCCGCGGTGCACGGGAGGCGGGGCTCGACAGCGCGCTGCTGCGCGTGGTCGACGGCGACGACCTGCGCCTGGTCGCGGCCCGCCCGTTGCCCGAACACGACCCCGTGCTCCGGCTGCCCGCCGGCGAGGGCATCGCCGGGATCGCGCGGCGGACCGGCCGTCCGGTGGTGGTCAACGACTACACCACCCACCCCGCCAAGCACGAGGTCGTGGGGCCGGTGCGCGGTGCCATCGCGGTCCCGATCGTCGTCGACGGTGAGGTGAGCGCCGTGCTGTTCGGCGGGCGGCGCAGCGTCGGCTTGGCGCCGGTGCAGGTGCACGCGGTCGAACTGCTCGCCGAGGAGGCGGGTGCGGCCCTGTCGCGTGCGCGCCGGTTCGCCGCCGATGCCGACACCGTCGCGGAGCTGCGCCGTCTCGACGACCGCACCCACGACTTCGTGTCGACGGTGTCGCACGAGCTGCGGACCCCGATGACGGTGGTCCACGGTCTCGGTCAGACGGTGCAACGGCGGTGGGACGACCTGACCCCCGAGCGCCGCGCGGATCTGCTGCGCCGTATCGACGAGAACGCCGAACGGCTCGCGGTGATGGTGCGCTCGCTCGTGGACACCTCGGCGCTGGACCGCGGTCGGCTCGAGGCCCACACCTCCCGCGTGGTGCTCGCCGAGTCCGTCGCCGCGGTGCTCGGCCGCCTGGCGCCGGTCATCGAGGCGCACCCGGTCGCGGTCGAGGTGGACGCGGACCTCGCGGTGTGGGCCGACCCGAGCCTGCTCGAGCACGTGCTGGAGAACCTGCTGTCGAACGCGGCTCGGCACACGCCCGCGGGCACCGAGGTCGTCGTCCGCGCCTGGCGTCGCGGCGCGGACGTCGAGGTGGAGGTGGCCGACGACGGTCCGGGGATCCCGGCTGACGACCTGCCGCACGTCATCGAGCGCTTCTACCGGGTGGGTGAACCCACCACCCGCCCGAGCGGCGGGCTCGGGCTCGGCCTGGCGCTGAGCCAGCAGATCCTGCAAGCCCACGGCCAGGAGCTGACCGTGCGTTCCGAGCCGGGGCGGGGGACGGTCTTCGCCTTCGAGTTGCGTGCCGCACCCACCGGTGAAGGGCCTCCGCCCACCGGTGCCGCCCCCCCACCCACCGGTGCCGCCCCCCCACCCGACGGGGAGGCGGCTCCGCCTACGAGCGACGGTCGTTGACCGAGGCCGTCAGCCGGCCGAGGACGGAGGTGTCGCCGTCCTCGGCGGCTGCGTCCCGGGTCGGCCACAGCTGTTCGATCTGGGCGTTGAGCTCGGCGCCGAGCAGGACCGCGAACCCGGTCACCCACACCCACAGCAGGCCGACGATCGGCCCGGCGAGCGGCCCGTACGCGCTGTCGCTACCGAGGATCCACGTGCCGTACAGCCGCAGTCCCGCGCTACCTGCCAGCCACAGCGCCGTGGCGAGGATCGCGCCCGGGATGTCCCGCCGCCACCGCGTGGCCCACGGCGCACCGACGTGGTAGAGCGACGCCAGCCCGACCGTCGCGACCAGGACGACGGCGGGCCAGTAGCCCACCCGCCAGACGCCGGCGATCGCGTCCGCGTCGAGGGCGGGCACGGCGGCGCCGATCCGTTCACCGAAGGCGGGCCCGACGATGAGCAGCGGTGCCAGCAGCAGGCCGATGACGAGCCCGGCCAGGGTGAGCGCGAAGGCCAACACCCGACGTCCGACCCCGTTCGGCTGGGGCTCGCCGTAGGTGATGGCGATGGTGACCAGGACCACCTTCACCGCACGGGAGGCGGTCCAGATGGTCGCCAGGAAGGCGATCGACACCACCGAGATGGTGGTGTCCTCCACGAGCTGGACGAGGACGGGCTCGACGACCGCGTCGAGGGTGCGGCTGGTCAGCGCGACCGACGCGACCTCGAGGATGCGATCGATCAGCTCCTCCTGCCAGCCGCTGCCCTCACCGGCGACCAGCGAGACGACGGCGATGGCCGTCAGCAGCAGGGCGGGCAGGGACAGCAGGACCCAGAAGGCGAGCTCGGCGGCCAGCCCCGCGAGGCGATCGGCCGCGGCCCGTTCGCCGGTCGCCGCCACGAGGGTGAGCGGCCGGCGCGCCCACTGCGGGGCCCGTTCGATGGACTTCTCGGCGAGGGGGTGCACCGGGCGAGGGTAGGGCGCACACCCGAGGACCCGGCGCGATCGACACCCGCCGACGGCTGCTACCCTCCTGCCCGCCGCGCCTCGTCCCCCCGGGCGGTTCGCGGGCGCCTGGAGGCTTCGCCTAGTCTGGTCTATGGCGCGGGATTGCTAATCCCGTTGGGGGTCTAACCCCCTCGAGGGTTCAAATCCCTCAGCCTCCGCTGTAACACCGCACGACCTGCGCTGGTAGCTCAGTCCGGATAGAGCACTTGACTACGGATCAAGCGGCCGGGGGTTCGAATCCCTCCCAGCGCGCAGGACGAGGACGGCCCGCTACCACCGTGTAGCGGGCCGTTCTCGCGTTCCGAACGGTCACCGCCCGCACCCGTTGAGTCTCGCCCCTGGTCCACCGGGTACGGATCGTGGCGTTGGAGCCTCCCGTTGCACCCGGTAGCCCCCGAGAGCGCAAGTTGTAGTCTGCAAGCAACTGCCGTACCGTGGAGGGATGACCACTGACCCCGCACGCTTCGCCGCGCTCGAACGGGCGCTCACCCGCCTCGTGCGCCGCACCCTCCTGCCGACCGCTGGCGATGCCACCCGGCGGGACGCCGGGGTGGACCTGGAGCGGTCCGCCTACAACACCCTGGCACGGATCGCCGCGCTCGAGGCACCCCGCCTGACCGAGCTCGCCGCAGCGCTCGGGCTCGAGGTGTCGACCACGAGCCGTCACGTCAAACGGCTCAAGGACTCCGGGCTGGTGACCGTCGCGGTCGACCCGGACGACAGCCGCGCCCGCCGTTTCACCCCGTCACCTGCCGGTCAGGAGGCCCTCGACCGCGTCCGCCACGCCCGACGCGGCCGGCTGGCCCGGATGCTGCACGACTGGGAGCCCGAGGCCGTGGACATCCTGGCCGAGGGCATCGACCGACTGGTGACTGCCTTCGAGGACGACGAACGAGCCCACACGTGACCGACACGACCACCTCCACCGCGCCCCTGACCCACCGCGAGATCCTCGTGGTGCTCGGTGGGCTGATGACCGGCATGTTCCTCGTCGCCGTCAGCCAGACCATCGTCGCCACCGCCATGCCGACCATCGCGGGCGAGCTCGGCGGGGTCGACCTGATCGCGTGGATCGTCACGGCCTACCTGCTGGCGGCGACCACCGCGACGCCCCTGTTCGGGCGCATCTCGGACCTCTACGGCCGCGACCGGGTGTTCCAGGTCGCCATCGTGATCTTCCTGGTCGGCTCGGTGCTGTCCGGCTTCGCGCCGAACATGCCTGCGCTCATCGGTGCCCGAGCCGTGCAGGGGATCGGCGGTGGCGGGGTGATGGCCCTGTCCATGACCATCATCGGTGACATCCTCTCGCCCCGTGAACGGGGCCGCTACCAGGGCTACATCGGTGCGGTGTTCGGCTTCGCGTCGGTGGCGGGTCCGCTGCTCGGCGGGTTCATCGTCGACCAGTTCGACTGGCGCTGGGTCTTCTTCGTCAACGTGCCGATCGGCGTCGTGGCGATGCTCGTCACCCGCCGCGTGCTGCGCCTGCCGCGGCCGCGGGTGCAGCGCTCGGTCGACTTCCTCGGTGCGGCGCTGCTCGTGGCCGGCGTGTCCTCGCTGCTGCTGGTCACCGCGTGGGGCGGCGTCGAGCACGCGTGGACCTCACCGATGATCCTCGGGTTGGCCGCGACCGGGGTGATCCTCACCGTCGGGTTCGTCGTGCGTCAGCGCACCGCGGAGGAACCGATCATCCCGCCGTCGCTGTTCCGGTCCCGGTCGTTCAGCCTCGTGGCCGCAGCCGGTTTCGTCGTCGGTGCCGCGATGTTCGGCGCCATCGTGTTCCTCCCGCTGTTCCTGCAGCTGGTGACCGGTGCGAGCGCGACCGCGGCCGGGCTGCTGATGACCCCGCTGATGGGTGGGATGATCGTCTCCTCGGTGATCTCCGGTCGGCTCATCACACGGACCGGCCGCTACAAGCTGCATCCGGTCATCGGCACGGTGCTGCTCACCGGCGCGCTCGCGCTGCTGGGGACCATGGATGTCGACACGGTCCGGTGGGAGGCGTCGCTGTACATGGGCGTGCTCGGTGTGGGCCTGGGCATGGTGATGCAGAACCTCGTGCTCATCGCCCAGAACGAGGTGGCGGCATCCGAGCTCGGGGTGGCCACCGCGACCGTCAACTTCACCCGGTCCCTCGGTGGGTCCATCGGCACCGCGGTCTTCGGAGCCATCATGGCGTCCGGGCTGGCGAGCCGGCTCGCCGTCGCGCTGCCGGCGGGGACCGACGTCGATCCGGCGGCCCTGCAGGGCAGCCCGGAGACGATCCTGCGGCTCGAACCGGCCGTGCGTGAGGTGGTCGTCGAGGCCTTCTCCGGCGCGGTCGCGACCGTCTTCACCGCCGCGGTCCCGCTGGCGTTGGTCGGGATCGTGCTCGTGCTGCTGCTGCCGGAACGGCCACTGCGTGAGACCCGGCACGTCGGTTCGGGCCGTGACGACGTCCCGACGACCGGGATGGAACCTGCCGCCTCGCCCGTCGACACACCGAGGTCGCGCTCAGGGGCCACAGCCGTCGCGCGCACCGAGTCCCGCGAGGATGGTGTGGTCACCTCGCGCCGGAAGTGAGCGGGGCGTCGACGCGGGCGACGGTCAGGGCTCGTCACCGTCCCGGGGGAGCGGCAGCTCGAGACCGGCGAACCGGCTGCCGGCCCGCACCGCCACGGTGACGCCCGCGCCGGCCAGCAGCGCCACGGTCGGTTCCACGTCGTACAGCAGGAAGGTGACGGAGGCCCCGGCCAGCGCGGCGGTCGCGTAGAAGTCACCGCTGCGGTACAGCACGCCCGGGACCGTCCCCGACAGCAGGTCGCGGATGATGCCGCCGCCGACGCCGCTCACGCCGCCGGCGAACACGGTGCCGAGGAACCCGAGGCCGGCCTGGATGCCGCGCTCGGCACCGAGAGCCGCGAAGATCGCCAGGCTCAGGGTGTCGAACACGTACAGCCACCGGCCGGTCGCCAGGTGCCGGTGGGCGAGGAAGACGACGACGCCGACCGCGATCGCGGTCCACAGCTGCGGCTCGTCGGTCAACGCCGTCGGCGGGATGATGCCCGCCACCAGATCACGGACCGAGCCGCCGCCGACCGCGGTGACACAGGCGAGGATCACGACCCCGACCAGGTCGAATCGCTTCTCGATCGCTGCCAGGGCGCCGGTGATCGCGAAGGTGATGACCCCGAGGTAGTTCAGCGCCTGTGCGACGTCCTCGACCGCCCAGCTCACGTCCGTCGTCGGGTCTCCACCAGCTGGCGGAGCACGTCGGCGTCGACCTCACCGAGCTCACGGAGCATGGCCTGCTTCTCGAGCTGCCGCAGCTCGTCGAGCGACAGGCGGGACAGCCGAGCGACGAGGGCTGCCCGTTCCTCGTCGAGGCTGGGCTGTGGCTCCGGGTCGGGCGACGGGGCGCTCGTGCCGAGGTCGCGGCTGCCACCCCCCTTCGGCACGGTCACCGTGATCGAGATGATCGCGAGCAGGACGAAGACGAGGTTGACCGCGAGGGCGAACATGCCGGCCTGACGCAGCATGACGTTGTCGGTGCGTCCGGCCATCTCGACCACGTTGCCGACCACCGTCGAGCCGGTGGTCTGCATGCCGGTGAAGACCGCGAGCGACAGGGCGGCACCGATGGCGCTGCCGAGCGAGGACGCCATCTTGTAGATACCGGATCCCGACCCGGCCTTGTCCTCGGGCAGGTTCGACAGCGCCGCGTCGGTCGACGGGGTCGCGTAGAAGGCGAGCCCGAGCCCGAACAGGCAGTACGCCACGATCGAGAACACCACGTACTGACCGATGAGCAGCTGGGTCTGCATCAGCAGCACGATCGACGCGGCGACGATCAACGACCCCCAGATCATGGGCTTGCGCGGACCGAACCGCTGCAGCAGCTTCTCACCCACCCGGATGAAGGCGATGATGAACACGCCGTAGCCGATGGTCAGCAACCCCGCGTCGAGGGCGCTGTAGGGCGAGCCGTCAGGTCGCTCGCCCGCGAGCTGGATCAGCTGCTGGCTGACCAGCAGCAGCCCGATGGTGCCGTTGAGCAGGAAGTTGGAGATCGTCGCACCCGTGAAGGTGGTGTTCGAGAACAGGCTGAAGTCGACGAAGGGGTTGTCCTGCTTCTGCTCCCAGGCGTAGAACACGCCGTAGGTCGCGATGGTGACGGCGGTGAGCACCAGGACGGTCGGGCTGCCCCACCCGAGGCCGCCGCCGAAGATCAGCACGATCATCATCGCCAGCGTGCCGATGATGAACAGCGCCAGGCCGACGAAGTCGAAGCGGCGCTGCTGGCCGGCGGCCGGGGCGCTCTCCGGCGTCCCACGGATGAGCACGAACGCGATGACCGAGACCGCCATCGAGATCGCGAAGATCCCGCGCCAGCCGAGGTAGTCGACGACGCTGCCGCCGAAGATCGCGGCCAGACCCGATCCGCCCCACGACCCGATCGACCACATCGACACCGCGCGCTGGCGACCGGGGCCGTCCCAGTAGGTCTTCACCAGCGCCATGGTCGCCGGCATGATGCAGGCGGCCGCGAAGCCCTGCAGGGCACGTCCACCGAGCAGCAGCGGTAGGGCGAGCGGCCCGCTGGCGACCACCAGCATCGCCGACCCGACGATGTTGATCAGCACGCCGGCGAGGGTGATCCGCACCCGGCCGAACTTGTCGGCGATGCCACCCATCAGGACGATGAACAGCCCGGAGAACAGCGCGGTCAGCGATACCGCGAGGTTCATCGTGTTGGCGTCGATGCGGTCGACGCCGCCCGCGTTGAGGTCGCCCATGATCGCCGGCGCGACCGTGCCGGCGGTCATCGCGAACAGCCAGAAGGACGTCACCGCGAGGACGATGCCGAGCAGCAGCTTGTCGTTGCCCTGGAAACCGGTCGTCGCTGGTGCGGGTTCGGTCGTGGTCGTCATCGGGTCACCCGTCCTTGCCGAGGTAGGAGAGGATGGCGGCGACCGCCGCTTCGGTGCCGGTCCGCAACGTCGGCTGCATCACCGGACCGAACGCGGGGTTGTGGTTGGGGTAGGTGGGCTGACCCTGCTCGAACCCGCCGATGCCCCAGTAGCAGTACGGGGTCCCGAAGGCGTCCGGGATGACGCTGAAGTCCTCCGAAGCGGTGATCGGCGCCAGCTCCTTGACGCGGTCCTGCCCGAAGTGCTCCACGAACGCGGCGGTCACCTTGGCGGTGACGTCGGGGTCGTTGTCGGTCAGGGGGTAGCGGTCGTGGACCTCGATCTCCGGTTCCCGAGGTGACCCGGACGCCGCGCACTCGGCGCGGACGATGCGTTCGATCGCGGCCAGCAGCCGGTCGCGGACCTCCGGGTCGTAGGCACGGACGTTCAACCGGAGCACCGCCCGGTCGGGGATGACGTTGGCCGACGCGCCGGCCTGGAAGCTGCCGACGGTGACCACCGCGAAGTCGCTCGGGGCGACCTCCCGGGCCACGATCCCCTGGAGCCGGACGACGATCGAGGCGCCGAGCACGACCGGGTCGATCCCGAGGTGCGGCATCGAACCGTGCGAGCCCTTGCCGAACACGGTGACCGCGATGCTGGCGGCGGTGGACAGCATCGGCCCGGCGACGGTGCCGACCTCGCCGGCGTAGGGGGTGGTCAGCACGTGCTGACTGAGGGCCACGTCGGGCGTCGGGACCTTGTCCACCAGCCCGTCGGCGACCATCGCCCGAGCGCCCTCCGCGGTCTCCTCGCCGGGCTGGAACAGCGCGATGTAGGTGCCCGACCAGGCGTCGCGCGCGTCGGCGAGCAGCGCCGCCGCACCGAGACCGGCGGTGATGTGGACGTCGTGGCCGCAGGCGTGCATCACGCCGGGGACCTCGGACGCGTACGGCAGCCCGGTCGCCTCCTGCACCGGCAGGGCGTCGATGTCGGCCCGGTACAGCACGGTCGGTCCGTCGCCGTTCTCGAGCACCCCGACGACGCCGCCACCGATGCGCTGGACCTCGTAGCCGTACGACGCGAGCCGCCGCTCGATCTCCGCCGCGGTCTCGACCTCCTGCATCGACAGCTCCGGGTGTCGGTGCAGGTGCTGGTAGAGCTCCTCCTGCCAACCGCTGGCGTCCTCGATGCCATCGAGGACCTGCTCTCGCGCTGCGGCCATGGATGCCTCCGTGGTCGGAACGTGCGGCGTGCGAACGACGCTAGCCCCTCGGGACGGAGGTTTCCCGGGAACGTCGGACGTGAGGTCCCCTCCCGGAACGGCGGGAAGGGCCGGCCCTCGTGGGCCGGCCCTCCGTGGTGCCCCTGGAGTCGGGGTGTGTGGTGTGGTC
>CAYSTY010000032.1:0-13972 GCA_964433685.1 uncultured Actinomycetota bacterium
TCCGGGACGTCGTCCCGGCTTCGCTGGCGAGCTCGTCGATGCGCATCCTCACGCCCCGGAGCCTAACGGGCGGGTGACGTTCCTCCGGCCGGTGTGCCACCCTCCCGTGTCGCGGTGGGCCGGGCGGGTCCACCGGTGGACGTGGGAGCGGGACGTGGCCCTGGTGGACGCGATCGGCGGGGTGGTCGGTGGTGCGCTGCGTTGGGGCGGGGCGATGGCCACCGAGGTGCTGCTGCTGCCGGCGACGCTGCGGGAGCTGCGTGGCGGCGTCGGTGCGATCGTCGCGCTCCCGGCCGCGATCGAACGGCTGCACGCGTCGCTGGTCGCGACCACGGGCACCCTCGAGGAGCACATCCCGGTGGTCTCCGCGGTCGTGACCGACGAGCTGTCCCCCGGCCTCGCGGCGTTGCGTGACCGGCTCGACCACACGCACGCGCTCGCCGCGTCCCTGGCGGCGAGCGCCGACCCGGTGCTCGCCAAGGCCGATCGGCTGCTCGACCGCGCTCCCGACCAGCTCGACAACCTCGAGGCCGCGGTGGTGGCGGTGGACGAGCGGGTCCGCCACCTCGACGAGATCGTCGGCGACCTCGCCGAGACGCTCACGGCCGTCCTCGGGTCCATCCCCGGCGTACGCCGGACGGTCAACGGCGGTTGATCGCCACCGCCGCATCGGCCCTCGCGCGGTGCCGGACGGTGCCTGGCACTGCGGTACCGTGACACGGTTCGGTGGCGGATGGAGGTCGTCCGTGTGGCCGCCCGGGCCTGGCCGCGGGGTGGACGCCGAGGTCGTGGAGGTAGGTCGAGGTGGCACGTCGAGGGACCCTGATCGCGATCGCGGCCGCGACCGTCGCCACCGGCGCCCTGTGGGAGGCGGCCCGCCGTCGTGACGTCGCGGCGCTCGACGCCGACCCACACCGGGACCTGTTGACCGCGGTCCCGGTCGGGCGGCCGACGGCGCTGACCACCCACGACGGGACACGGTTGCACGTACGCGTGCACACCCCGTCGGCACCGCGCGCCGCCGTCGTGTTCGCGCACGGGTGGGGGATGGGCATCCGCTTCTGGCACCACCAGATGCGCGCGCTCGCCGACGACCACCAGCTGATCGCCTACGACCAGCGGGGCCACGGCGCCTCCGGGTCCGTCGGCAGCGACGGGTTCGACATCGACGCGCTCGGCCGCGACCTCGGCGACGTCGTCGACGCCTTCGCCCGTCCCGACCTGCCGCTGGTCGTCGTCGGCCACTCCCTCGGGGGGATGAGCATCCTCGCGTCGGCACGGGACGGCCGGGTGGCGGACCGCGCCGCCGGGGCGGTGCTCGTCGACACCGGGGCGGGGGACCTGGTCAGGGGGCTGTTCCGCGGGCTCGGCGTCCTCGAGGGCGTGGTCGACGCCGTCGGTGCCCGCGCGATGCGCGCGAAGCTGCCGATCCCGCACCGGACCACGCCGCTGTCGTCGCGGGCGGTGCGCTACGGAGCGCTGCACCGGGACGCCTCACCCACGGCGGTGGCGCTCACCGAGCAGCTGTTCATCGACTGCCCCGTCGACGCGCGCGCAGAGATCGGCATCACCCTCAGCGACCTCGACCTGTCGGACGCGCTCCCGCTGTGGAAGGTGCCCTCCACGGTCCTCGTCGGCCGCCAGGACCGCCTCACCCCGGTCCACCACGCCGAACGGTTGGTGCGCGAACTGGCCGACGCCGAGCTGCTGGTGATCGAGCGCGCGGGCCACCAGACACCGCTGGAACGGCCGGAACAGGTGACCGCCGCGATCCGGCGACGCATCGACCTCGCCATCGGCTGAGGGGTCGCCCGGCCGGCCGGTTGCCCGTCCTCCAACCATGTGACATCATCCCGTGGCACATAGGGTCGCGGTCCGTCCGGTGAACGCTCGACGGCGAGGCCCCGTCACCGCGGGAGGCCGAGGACGTGGAGCTGATCGAGGCGTTCGCCCAGTTCGGGACCGACTGGTGGTACGTGGTCGGTCCGCTCGCCGTCGCGGCGGTCGTGGCCGTCGTCCTCGTGCGTGGCGCCGCGCTCCCGGCCGGTGAGGACGGGCTGCTCCTGCGCTTCGCCAGCGGTGCGTCGCGGGTGACCGGCTGGCCCGACTGGGCGGCCGGCACGTTCGTCGTGGGTCTCGGCGCGATGGCCATCGCGTTCTCGGGCTTCTTCTGGGACGTCGCGTGGCACATCTCGATCGGCCGTGACGAGTTCCTGCTCTCACCTCCGCACGTCCACCTGCTGCTCGGTACCACGGGGGTCGGCGCGGCGGGCGCGCTCGGGGTCCACGTCGCCACCCGCACCGACGCCGCGGTGGGGTGGCAGGTCCGTCGTTGGCGGGTCCCGTTCGGTTGCGCCGCGCTGCTCGCCATGGGCGTGCTGGCCATCACCGGCTACTGGATCGACGAGTTCTGGCACGCCATCTACGGCCTCGACGTGACGATGTGGTCGCCGCCGCACATGATGATGATCGGCTCGGTGATGTTCGCACCCGTGGCGGTGTGGCTCGTCCTGGCCGAAGGCGGTCGCCGCCCGTCGCACCTCGCCGACGCGGCGTCCGACGGCGCCGGTACCCACACCGCCCGGGACGCCGAGGCGACCCGTCCGCGCGCGGCGTCGTGGCGGCTCCTGCAGCACCGGGCGTTGGCGGCGACGTCGGCCGGAGCCGTGCTCGTCGGCGTGTCCGCCACCCAGTTCGAGTACGACCTCGGGGTGTCGGTGTGGCAGCAGTCCGCGCAGGTGGTGCTGATCGCCCTGGCCGCCGGGGTCGCGTTGCCCCTGGCGCGGGTCGCGCTCGGCCGCGGCGGCGCCCTGGCCGCGGTCGCCGTGTTCGTCGCCCTGCGTGTCGGGGCCGCCGTGCTGACCGCCGGCGTGTGGAGCCTCGAGGTGCCGCGCTTCCCGCTCTACCTCGGCGCGGCCGTCGCGGTCGAGCTCGCCTTCCTCGCCACCCGGGGGCGGTCGTGGACCACCCGCGCGCTCACCGCCGGGGCGGCGGTCGGGACGCTCGGGCTCGCCGGGGAGTGGCTGTGGATGCGGCTCTGGGGCTACCACCCCTGGGGCGCCGGGCTGTGGCCCGAGGTGCTGCTCGGCACCGTCGCCGCGATCGCCATCGCACCGATCGGCGTGGCCGTCGGTCGCGTGCTCGCCCACCGGCCCATCGCCATCCCGGGCAAGGTCGCCGCCGTCGGTGCCCTCACGGCGCTGGTCGCGTTCGCGCCGACCCTGGTCCGCGACACCGCCGACGTGTCCGCCCGGGTGACCTCGCGGATCGTCGCGACCGACGACGCCGGTCGCTCCCTCGTCGACGTCCACGTCGAGGTCACCCCGACCGATGCGGCCGTCGACGCGGACCGGTTCGAGGTCTTCCAGTGGCAGGGTGGCGAGCGGACCATCCGCCCCCTGGTCGCCACCGGCGAGCCCGGCGTCTACCGCACCGACGAGCCCGCACCGATGGGTGGGCAGCGCAAGACCATGGTGCTGTTCGCCAGCGGCTCGCAGCTCGGCGCCGTGCCCATCCACGTACCCGCCGACCCGGAGATCGGTGCCAGCGAGATCGCGTTCGAGCCCGTCCGGGAGCAGGCGATGGTCCCCCAGACCGACCTGTTCCTGCGCGAAGCCATCCAGGGCGCGCCGGCCTGGCCCGGCTACGTCGCGGGCGTGATCATCGCGCTGGCCATCGGCGGGACGTTGGCGGCGCTGACCGCCGGCGTCGTCGGCCTCGACCGCCGCCGCGCGGGTCTGACCCTCCCCCCGTCGTCCGGAGGGTCAGCAGCCGGCAGCAGCGGTGACCGCCCCGCCGAGCGGGTCCTCGCCGCGGGTGGCCGTCGTCCCGGTCGCGGTGACCTGCCCGTCGACGATCCACACCACCGGTGACGCGCCCGCGCCCGCGGCCCAGGAGGGCGCGTCCGTCCTGATCGCCCGTGCCGGGTCATCCTGCGGGTCGTGGTTGGGGTCAGGCGGGTCGCAGGTACACCAGGCTCAGGACGGCCTCCGCCTCGTCGGCCATGACCGTGATGTTGAGCGACTCCTCGCCACGGGTCAGGTTGACGACGACGAACTGGTCGTTCTGGTTGCTGTGGGCCGTCCGTTCCCACCCGTCGGCGGTCAGCTGCCCTTCGAGGTCGTCGACGAGCCCGACCGGGTCCGCGGTGTCGACGGCCCCCGAGACGGTGGTCGCCTGCTGGTCGTTCTCGGTGGTCTCGACCGAGCTGACGGGGCGGAACCCGTCCGGGATCGGCGCGACCGCAGCGATCGCCTCGGGGACCTGCGACGTGGTCCCGACCGAGAAGCTCTCACCGTCCTCGCCCGCGACCGAGAAGCTGCCCTCGTCGAGGTCGACGTCGAGTTGGCCGTCGCTGACCCGCCCGAGCGCGGACTCGGTGGCGCGTTCGGCCACCGCCGAGCACCCCGCCGTCACCAGCACCAGCCCGGCCAGCACGGCCGCCGCCCCCGCCGGCCTCACGCCGCCGTCCACTTCTCGGCGATGTCGCCGAGGACCGGCAGCTTGACGTGGTTGAGGTTGTAGCCCTGGATCACGAGGTAGACCCACAACGCGAACGACGCGATCCACAGCGGGATGTTGAGCAGCCACAGGAAGGGGATGACCATCGCCACGACGGCCAACCCGAAGTACAGCGCGAACAGCGCGATGCACAGCACGGTGTTCTGGGCGGCGTGGAAGCGGACCTCGCGGTGGGTCTTCTCGATGAAGAACACCACGATGCCGATGATGCCGAGGTAGGCGAGCAGGCCGCCCACCTTCGGGTCGACACCCATGGAGGTGGTGGTCTGGCCGGCCGCCGCGGCGGCTGCGCCGTCGTCGGCGGGGAGGGGTGGCGTGGTCACGGTCGTGCTCCTGTCTGTCTCCGCTCCGGATGGAGGGCGGGTGGGCGGCCGCGAGGTCGCGGTCGTCGGTCGTCGGTCGTCGGTCGTGGGTCGGATCAGTCGGCGTCGACGCAGACGGCGTAGGTGCGGAGGGTGAACCAGGGCCGGTCGAGCACGTTCGCCGCCGACCGCGTCCGGACGAGCCACGCGGTCTCGCTGGCCGACGGTCCGTCGTAGACGACGACGACCCGGTCGTCGGGGCCGTCGATGCCGTCGAGGTGGTAACCCCCGGCGATCGCGACCTTGCCGCTGGGGCAGGACGCGGACTGGTTCTTGGTCTGCTGGGCCCCCTCGTGATCCGCGTGCACCACCTCACGGCCGCTGTACCCGGACGGACCCCGGGAGCCGGTCGCACCGGTGGGTCCGCGCAGGCCGCGGAGGCCCTGCTCGCCCTGCTCGCCCTGCGGGCCGGCGGGGCCGGCGGGTCCGGCAGGTCCGGCAGGTCCGGCGGGTCCGGCAGGTCCGGCAGGTCCGGCAGAGCCGGGTCCACCGCCGGCCGCCGCCATCGCGACGATGTCGTCGAGCGAGCTGCCCTCGAGGGTGGCCGCGTCGACGACACCCGCCTCCGAGAGCCGCTGGAGGAAGGTCGCCATCTGGGCGCGCGTCACCGGATCGGTGGGGCAGTACTCGGAGCCGTCCCGGACGCAGCCCTGGGTGATGCCGCTGTCGGCCACCCACCCGATGCCCGCCGCGTGGGTGTGGCCCGCGGGGACGTCGTTGAACCGTGCTGTGGCGGCCACCGCCGCGGGGACCGCGATGGCGGCGGTCACGATGGTGGCGGTCGCTGCCGCCACGATCGTGCGTGACAGCCGGCGGCGCCGGGGCAGGTCCGGGGTGGTCGGGTTCACAGGCGCGGCTCGCTCGGTCGACGACCACGCACGGTGCGTGGTCCGAGACGTACCGTGCGGGTCGGCCTGCGGGTGCCCTGAAGGTGAGCTGTGGAACGGCCTAGGATGGGCCGGAGGGGAGGGGAGCCCGGGTGTTCGAAGCGACCGGTTCGAGGTACCGACCGCCGGTGACGATGGCCGGGGTGGTCGACCACCCGCGCCTGCCGTCGCTGACGCGTCGCGGTGCCAACCGGCCGCTGGTGACGATCACGGCGGCGCCCGGCTGGGGCAAGACCGTCCTGGCGACGCAGTGGGCGGAACGCACCGGTGCGTCCTGGTGCACCCTGCTGCGTGCCGATCGTGATCCGACGTCGCTCGCCACCACGTTGGTGGCTGCGCACCCCGGATCGCCCCCGCTCGAACCGACCTCGCACGACCCGACCGAGCTCGCGGTGCAGGTGGTGCGGGCGTGGGCCGTCACGGGCCCGGCACGGATCGTCCTCGACGACGCACACGTCCTGCGGCACAGCCCCGGTCTGCAGCTGCTGCAACGGGTCCGTGCCGCGGCGGCGCCCGGCTCGCAGCTGGTCATCGCCTCGCGTGAGGATCTCGGCCTCGTGGGGCCTCGGGACCGCGCCAGCGGGACCGCGCTCGAGCTCGACGCGACCCACCTCGCCCTCGCGACCGACCGGGTCGCGCAGCTGCTCGCGGAGGAGCTGACCGCGGACGGTCCGCTCGCGGCCCGCCTGGTGGATACCACCGGCGGCTGGCCGGCCGCGATCCGGTTGCTGCTCGAGGTGCTGCACGACCTGCGCGCCGACGAGCGCTCCGCGCGGCTCGGTGCGCTCACCGGTTCCGACGGCCCCGTGGGTGCCTACGTCACGACCGTCCTGCTCCCCGCCCTCGGTGAGGCCACCTCGAGGCTGCTGGTCCAGCTCGCGCTCGCGGGGCCGGTGGACGTCGATCGCCTGGCGGCGTTGGTCGGTACGACGTCGGCCGCGGCGGACACGTCGCGCACGCAGCTGTTGGCGCGGGGTGTCGTGCGGGTGGACCCCGCCGACCCGACGGTGCGGCGCATCGAGGTGCCGCCCACGGTGCGTCGGGTCCTGATCGACCGGGTGCTGCCGAACCGGAGCGACCGGGTGCAGCTGGTCGACGAGGTGGTGGTCGGGCTGCTCGGTGACGGTGCGCTCGGTCGGGGGCTCGAGGTGTTGACGGTCGCCGATCGGACCGACGCGGCCGCCGACCTGCTCGAGCAGCACGGCGACGCCCTGATCCGCGCCGGAGAGCTGCGCACGGTCGCCGAGGCCGCCGAGGCGCTGCCCGAGGACCGTCGCAGCGCACGCGTCGCCCGGCTCCACGGGCAGGCGCTCGCGTTCCGCGGTGAGTGGGCGGCGGCGTTGCGCTGCCTGGGTGCCGTCGGCGAGGCGGACGACGGGCCGCTCGACACCGGGATGGCGTTGGGTCTCGGCATCGTCCACCACCTGCGTGGGGACCTGGACGCGGCCATCGCCACCTACGCGCGTGGCCCCGCGTCCGACCGCGACGAGCCCGGTCACGCGGCCCTGGTCGCGTGGCGTTCGACCGCGCACTGGCTGCGAGGCGAGGTCGAGGAGGCCCGTCGCTACGCGGACCAGGCGATGACCGAGGCGGTCGCCACCGGTGACGACGCCGCGCTGGCGTACGCGCACACGGCGGCGGCGATGGTCGCCGCGTCCGACGGGGACCACCGCGCCAACGCGGCGCACTACGACCACGCGCTGGCCGCTGCGCGGCGTGCCGGCGACGAGCTCCAGCAGGCCCGCGTCCTGACCAACCGGGGGTCGCTCCACCTCGAGAACGGCGAGTACGAGGACGCGCTGCGCGAGACCGATCGAGCGCTCGACCTCGCCGAACGGCAGGGCTTCGCGATGATCGTCGGCGTCGCCCGTTGCAACCGGGCCGAGATCCTGCTGCGCACGGGTCGCCTCGACGAGGCGATCGTGGATGCGGAGGCCGCCCGCGACGAGTTCGCACGCATCGGATCGAGCAACGAGAGCTACGCCCACCACCTGCTCGGGGACGCGCGCCGTGAGCAGGGCGACCTCGTGCTCGCGCGGCTCGCCTACGAGCGGGCCCTGCGGCTCGCCGAGCCGTCCGGCGATCGTCAGGGCCAGGTCCCCGCGCTGGTGGGGCTCGCGCGCACGCTGGTGGGCACCGATCCGGATGCCGCCGGCCGGGCCGCGGGACGGGCGCTCGAGCTCGACGAGGGGATGTACACCATCGAGGCCCACATGGCCGCCGCCTGGGTCGCGCTCGCCCGCGACGAGCGTGACGAGGCCCGCCGCATCGCGGATGGCGCCGCTGCGGAGGCGGAACGGCGCGAGAACCGCGTCGGGACCGCCGAGGCGCTCACCCTCCTCGCCGTGCTCGACGACGATCCCATCCCGGGGTTGACCGAGGCTGCCCGCTCGTGGTGGCAGGTCGGTGCGCGGCTGTCGGCCACGCGTGCGGAGCTGGGGATCGCCCGGCGCTCGACCACGGCCACGGCCCGGGCCGACGCGCTCTCGCTCGAACGCCGTCTGCACGACTGGGGCTGCTCCCTGGACGGCGGCGCGTTCGCCCATCGCGCCGTCGCCGCGTCCGCGTTGCGGGTACGGCCCCGGATCCGCGTGCTCGGCGCCTTCGTCGTGGAACGCGACGGCCGTCCCGTCCCACGCGCCGAGTGGGGGTCGAAGAAGGCGCGGGACCTGCTGAAGATCCTGGCCGTCCGCGGTGGCCGGAGCATCGCCCGCGAGGAGGTGGCGGAACTGCTGTGGCCCGGCGAGGCCTACGAGACCGTCGCCAACCGCCTGTCGGTGGCGCTCAGCGTGGTACGTGGTGTCCTGGCGGCCGACGGGGGCGCGCGGGACGGCACCCTCGCACTCGTCGCCGACGACCGGTCCGTGGCCCTCGACCCCGAGCAGGTCGACGTGGACGTGGAGCGCTTCCGTCGGCTGGCCGAGGACGGCCTGAAGCTGGCGCGGACCACGACGCGTGAGGGGGCGCTCGATCGGTTGCTCGCCGCCGAGGAGGCCTACGGCGGCGACCTGCTCGAGGACGACCGTGACGAGCTGTGGTTGGTCGACCGGCGCGAGGAGCTGCGCTCGCTCTACGTCTCGGTGGCACGCACGTGCGCGCGGCTCGTCGGACCGGAGGATCCCGACCGCGCGATGCGGCTGCTGCTGCGGATCTTGGACCGCGACGCGTACGACGAACCGGCCCACCTCGGCGTCTGCCGGGCGCTGCTGCTCAGCGGTCGCCACGGCGAGGCACGACGGCGCCACCGCCTGTACGCCTCGCGGATGGACGAGCTCGGCCTGCCCGCCGTCCCGCTGCACGACCTGCACGAACCCGTCGCCGCGAGCGGCCGTCGCTCCTGATCAGGGTGCGTCCGTGCGCCGGGCGTCCTCCTGCTCGCGCTCGCTCGGCTGCGGCGCATCGGCGACGAGCCAGGACCGCGGTCCGGGGCCGAGCGCGGCCGCGGCGCGACGTGCGTAGCGCGATGCGCCCGGCGTGCCCTGGCGCTCCGCCGACCGAGCTGCGGCGAGGTAGGCCTCGGCCGCGTACATCCGCGCACCGACGCGTAGCAGGGTGTCGCCGGCGGCCGACATCGCCACCGGGTCGTCGGCGGCCCGAGCTTCCGCATCGGCCAGCAGCAGGGCGACCAGACCGCCGTCGATCCGGTCGCAGACCACCTTCAACGCCCGCACGGCGGCGTCCCCTCCGCCGAAACGTACGGCGTCGTGGTACGCGAACGCGGCCCAGACGCGGTGCTGGCTGTCGCGCCCCACCGCGCCCGCCCGCATGGCACGGTCGACGGCCGCGGTCAGGTCACCCGTCGCGGCGAGCACCGTCGCCTCCGCCCGGCCGAGGTTGACCGCCGTCCGGTCCGGGGGGTGCGGCTCGGCCTCGCGGAGGCGGGCGATCTGGTGCTCGGCCGCCTCCGTCCGCCCGAGCAGCGCCTCGGCGGCGGCGAGCTGGCACCGCGCCAGGGGGGCGGTGCGCAGCAGGTCGGCGCGTTCGAGCGCCGCCACGGCGTCGGTCCCGAGCCGCACGACCTCGGGCAGGTCGCCGCGCAGCAGGGCGGCGTGGGCCGCCATCGTCAACCACGTCCCCGCCATCGGGCTCGCGGCGTCCAGCACCCGCTGGAGCTGGTCGTCGATGTGGGCGGCGGCGGGGCCGAACGACCCGGTGTAGAGCTCGAGGTAGGCGGTGGTCAGGGCCAGTTGCTCACCGGCCAGCGGCAGGTGGTCGCGCACCGGGACCTCGGCGAGCAACCGTTCCGCCAGCGCGATGCGGTCCCGGGTGCCGTCGAGGCGCCCCGCCAGGGTCCGGGCGAGGGTGACCACCACCTCCACGGTCGTCCGCGACCGGGGGTCCTCGACCGTGTCGGCCAACCCCTCACCGGCGGCGACCGCGCGGTCCACCTCGCCGATGAGCATCGCCGCCAGCGCTGCGACGGCGCGGACCTCGACCCGCCACGGGGCGGCGTCGAGCGCGGCCAGGCTGCGCTCCGCGGCCTCGAGGGCGAGGTCCGGACGACCGAGACCGAACAGCAGGTTCCGAGCGCGGGCGAAGGCGGCGCGGGAGCGCAGGCCGTCGTCGGTCAGGTGGGGTTCGAGCGCGGCCAGCCGCTCCTCGGCGTGGGCGGCGCCGTCCGGGCCGGCTGCGGCGGCCAGGGCGAGCAACAGCTGCGCCTCCGCGCCGGCACCGGCGTCCACGGCCCGCCCGGCCAGCTGCGCGGCGAGGTCGTGGTCGAGTCGAGCGGATGCGGCCGAGGCCCCGTCGAGCAACAACCCCGCGTCGGCGACGTCGGCGTCGAGGGCCCACACCGCGGCGCGGAGCGCCCCGTCGGGGTGGTCGCGCCCGATGCGTTCGAGGAGGTCGGCGGATGTCGCCGCCCGGTCCGCGGGGTCGAGCCGTTCGGCGACGACCTCGGCGATGAGGGGGTGGGCGGGTCCGATCGCCCCGTCGTGTGTGGCGGTCAGGCCGGCGCCTTCGAGCACGGCGTAGGTGCTCGCCGGCGCGAGCCGGGAGGTGAGCGCGAGCGGGAGCGGCTCCGCCTGCACCAGCTGGCGCAACAGGCGGGCGGCGTCGGCGGGCAGGTCCGCGACACGACGGGCGATGAGGTCGCCCAGCGCGATCGGTGCCTCCAGCGGGCCGTCGAGGTCGAGCGTCCCGTCGGCCCGTTCGACGAGGCGTCCCCGGTGGAGCGCGTCGAGGACGAGCTCGCGGGCGAACAGCGGGTTGCCCTCGGCCAGGCGTCGGATGCGCCCGCTGGCGGTGAGGGCGACCGGCGCCTCGGCCACCGAGCCGACCAGGGCGTCGATGGCGTCGTCGGACAGCGGTTCGAGCACCAGCTGTTCGCCACCGGCCACCAGCTGCTCGACGTGGTCGGGGAGCGGTTCACCGTCGCGGACGGTCATCACCAGCGTGATCCGTCCGTCGTCGGCGAGGTCGGCCACGACCGCGCTGGTGCCGGCGTCGAGGTGGTGGGCATCGTCGACCACCAGCAGGGCGGGGTCGGTGCCCGTCGTCCGCCCACGGAGCTCGGCGGTGAGCATCGCGAGGTCGTCGCCGGCGTCGCTGCCGGCGGTCGGCGGCATCAGCGGCCGCTGGGCCCGCACCCGGACCCATCGTGCCGGGGTCGCGCCCACCGCCTCGGCGACGAGGCGGGTCTTGCCGATCCCCACCGGGCCCCGGACCACGAGCCCTCGGACCTGGCCGCCTCCGAGGCGGAGACGGAGGTGTTCGAGCTCGCGCCGTCGCCCCACCAGCGTGGTCTCGTGCGTGGTCACCCCTCGCCCCTGTCGTGTTCGGCTGCCCCCGAGCCGGGAGCGTGCCGTCACGCTCCGCATCCGTCAGCACGCGAGGTGCTGCCGGCCCGCCCCGGGGGCCTTCCCCGCCGATGTGTGCTTCCAGCGCAACGGGGGAGCGCAGGAGCGCACGCTCAGAGCAGGTCGCGGACGGCCTTGCGGTCGATCTTCAGCACCGGCGTGAGCGGCAGGGCGTCGACGACCCGCACGTCCCGTGGGTAGCCCTTCGGGCCGATGCGCTCGCGCGCCCAGGCACGCACCGCGTCGAGGTCCAGCGCGCCGGCCTCCGGCGCGGCCTGCACGAACGCGACCACCTCCTCGCCGACCTCGTCGTCGGGTCGGCCGACGACCGCCGCCGCCGCGATGTCGGGGTGCTCGGCGAGCGCCTCCTCGACGTCCCGGGGGTAGACGTTGAAACCGTTGCGGATGACCAGGTCCTTGAGCCGATCGAGGATGGTCAGGAACCCGTCCTCGTCGACCGCGCCGAGGTCACCGGTGCGCACCCACCCGTCGGCGGTGAAGGTCCGGTCCTCGCCGGTCTGGCCGTGGTAGCCGCGGGCGCACGCCGCCGAGCGGATCTCCACCTCGCCGGGCTCCCCGGGAGCGACCTCCTGCCCGTCCACACCGACGATGCGCAGCTCGGTGCCCGGAAGTGGCGTCCCGACCGTGCCGACCTTGCGGTGTCCGAGCCGGTTCGAGGTCGCGGCGGCAGCGGTCTCGGTCAGCCCGTAGCCCTCGCAGATCGTGACCGACGGCACACGTTCCTCGAAGGCGTGCAGGACCGCCGGGGGCAGCGGTGCCGAGCCGCAGACGATGCGTCGGAGCGACGACAGGTCGTAGGTCGCCAGCGGCAGGGTGAGCAGGACGCGCAGCATCGTCGGGACGACGGTCGCCTGCTCGAGCCGGTGCTCGGCGACCAGCTCGCAGAACCCCACCGGGTCGAACCAGCGTTGCAGGACCGCGAGGCCGGGCTCGGGGTCGTGGAAGCCCGTGACGGTCACCAGCAGCCCGAACGAGTGGGCGAGCGGGAGCGGGACCAACGTCCGCGACAGCCGCTGGTCGACGGTCGACTCGTACGCCGCGCGGCCGGCGTGCCACAGGTTGGCGTGGGTCAGCGGCACACCCTTGGCGCGGCCGGTGGTCCCGCCGGTGTAGAGCAGGGCCGCGAGGGCGTCGTCGTCGCGGTCGACGATCGCTGCCGGGTCCGCGGCGGCGAGGTCCCCGAACGCCACGGTGTCGGGGGCGTCACCGTCGACCACCACCTGCACGTCGAGACCGGCCGCGGCCTGCTGCACGTTCGCGAGGAACTCGGACGAGGTGATGACGGCCCGTGCGCCGCTGTCGACGAGCACGTGGCGCAGCTCGGACGGGGGCAGCAGGAACAGCACCGGGGTGGCGACGAGGCCCGCGCGCCAGCACGCCTGGTAGATGACCCCGACGTCGGGGGTCGTCGCCATGACGACCGCGACCGGGTCACCCGGCCGCAGCCCCAGCGCCGCGAGCCCGCCGGCCACGCGCGTGACGCGTTCGAACAGCTCCCCGCTGGTCAGCCAGCGACCCTCGAAGCGGACGGAGCGGTGGCTCGGGTCACGCCGCTCGGCGGCGGACTCCCCGAGCACGCCGAGGTGGGTCGAGGTGGTCGTCACGTGTCGCTCCCGCTGTCGCCGCTGTCCCGGCGTCCCCGGCCGCTGGCTCCCGTGGCACACCGGCCCCGTCGGTCGGCCTCCCAGCCCGGACCCCGGTACGCGGGCGAACGCTACCGTCGTCCGACCCTCGAGGAGCGGTGTGCGTGGGACGCGTCGACGTCGTTCAGGTGGTGCTGGCGGCGTTGGTCGTCGGCGGCCTCGTCACGTCCCTGTCCGCGGCGGTCCGCGTCATCAGGCGCGGACGGCGGGGGCGCACCCGGGGCGGTGGCGCCGCGGTGCTCGACGGTGCCCTGGCTGCCTCGGTGGCGGCCGTGGCGGTGGCGACGCTGTCGCCGTTGTCGCTGCTCGGGACCCGGTTGGACCAGGCGTCGGAGATCAACCTGCGTCCGTTCGAGGCGCTGCGGGGCGCCCCGGAGGTCTTCGCGGTCGTCAACGTGCTGCTGCTCGTGCCGACCATCCTGCTGCTCGCGGGGCGGTGGCGACGGGCCGGCATCGTGCGGCTCACCCTCGCCGGCGCGGCCATGTCGCTGGCCGTCGAGTGCGCCCAGCTGGTCCACCCGACGCGCGGCACCAACGTGGACGACCTCGCGCTCAACACGGCCGGCGCGTTCGTGGCCGCGGTGGTGGGCGTGACGATCCGGCGGTTGAGCGGGCGCGCCCGTCCCTCGCCCACGCGTGACCCAGCACGTCACGGGGGTCGCGGCGGTGGGTCCGGGGTCAGGGAAGCGGTGCGCTCTCGCTGAGGGCGACGAGCTGGTCGAGCGACCGTTCGACCTCGC
>CAYSTY010000033.1:0-13906 GCA_964433685.1 uncultured Actinomycetota bacterium
GCCATGGGCAAGGACCCGGCCGGCACCAAGGTCGCCGCGCGCTACGCCGACCGCGGTGGGCTCGTCAACCAAGGGATCTCCGCCGAGCTCATCGCCGCGAAGTGGGGGTTGTCGCGCCGGGACCTCGACGAGTTCTCGGCCGAGTCCCACCAGCGCGCCGCCCGGGCGAGGGACGAAGGCGTCTTCGAGACCGAGATCCTGCCGATCGCCGTCGACCGCGGCGAGGGCCCGACGGGTGAGTCGATGACCGCCGACGAGGGCATCCGTCCGGACTCGACGGCCGACACCCTCGCCGGGCTGAGGCCCGCCTTCCAGAGCGAGGAGCTCGCCGAGCGCTACCCGCAGATCCAGTGGGTCGTGACCGCAGGTGGCGCGTCGCAGATCTCCGACGGTGCCTCGGCGGTGCTCGTCATGGAACGTGAGAAGGCCGAGTCGCTGGGGCTGCGCCCGCGGGCCGCCGTCCGGCACTTCTCGGTGGTCGGTGACGACCCGGTCCTGATGCTCACCGGCGTGATCCCGGCGACCCAACGGGTGCTCGAGCGCGCCGGTATGACCATCGACGACATCGATGTGTTCGAGGTCAACGAGGCGTTCGCCCCGGTCGTCCTCGCCTGGCAGCAGGAGACCGGCGCCGACCTCGCCAGGACCAACATCCACGGTGGGGCGATCGCCAACGGGCACCCGCTCGGGGCGTCCGGCGCGAAGCTGATGACCGCGCTGCTCAACACCCTCGAACGGACCGGTGGTCGCTACGGCCTGCAGACGATGTGCGAGGGCGGCGGTATGGCCAACGCCACGATCATCGAACGGCTGGACTGATCGGCGCGGGTGGGGTGCGACGGTGAGCTACCTGGAGCTGTGCACGCTCGGTGACCTCGTCGTCCGTGGGGCCGAGCTCGCGCCCGATCGCGACGCGCTCGTGCTCACCGACGGCCGACGCTCCTACGCCGAGCTCCTGCGCGAAGCACGTCGCATCGCGCAGGGGCTGGTCCACCTCGGCGTGGAGCGGGGTGACCGCGTGGGGCTCCTGATGCCCAACTGTCTCGCGTTCCTCGAGGTCGAGTTCGCCTGCGCGTTGCTCGGTGCCATCGCGGTGCCGATCAACTCACGGTTCCGGTCGGTGGAGCTCGGGCACGTCATCCCGGACGCAGGGATGCGGGTGCTGTTCGTCAGCGACCTGGTCGAGGACAAGGTGTCCTACATCGACCGGCTCACCGAGACCTTCCCCGCGATCGCGGAGCACACGGGCGCAGCCGACCTCGCCGACCGCCTCGAACTCGCCGACGCTCCCGACCTCGGGCACGTGATCATCCTCGGTTCGTCGCAGCGCCCCGGGTTCGTCGACCAGGTCACGTTCGACGCCGCCGCCGGCACCGTCGATCCGGACGAGGTGGAGCGTCGTCGGCTGCAGGTGCGTCTCCGCGACCAGGCGGTGATCTTCTACACCTCGGGCACGACCGCCCTGCCCAAGGGCTGCGCGCTGACGCACGAGGCGATGGTGCGGCAGGGGATCGCGACCGCCGACCGGCTCGGGTTCCAGGACGCCGAGGTGGTGTTCAGCCCGCTGCCGATGTTCCACACCGGGTGCACCCAGGTGCTGCTCGGGGTGTTGCACCGCCTCGGCAGCTACCTGTCGATGACCCACTTCGACGCGGAGGACGGGTTGGCGATGATCGCGCGGGAGCGCGCGACGCTGCTCTTCCCCGCCTTCTCGGCCATCACCGACGCGTTGCTGGACAGCCCGAGCTTCACGCCGGAGGCCTTCCGCGACGTGCGCGTCCTGTTCCACATCGCGACCTCGGACCAGCTCGAGCTGCTCCAGGGGCGGCTGCCGTACACCACGGTCGTCACGGCGTTCGGCATGACCGAGTTCGCCGGGTCGGTGACGATGGCGGACCCGGACGATCCGTTGGAACGGCGGGTCGTCCAGGGGCGTCCCCTGCCGGGTATCGAGGTCGCCATCCTCGACCTCGTCTCGGGCGAACCGCTCCCGCCCGGCGAGGCCGGTGAGATCGTCGCGCGAGGACCGATGCAGTTCTCCGGCTACCACGGGGACCTGGAGCGGACCGCTGCCGCGCACGCCCCCGGCGGTTGGTACCGCACCGGTGACCTCGGCTACCTCGACGAGGACGGCGCGCTCAGGTTCCGCGGGCGGCTCAAGGACATGCTCAAGATCGGCGGCGAGAACGTCGGTTCGGTCGAGATCGAGTCCCACCTCGAGACCCACCCGGCGGTGGCGCTCGCCAGCGTCGTGGGTGTCCCCGACGAACGTCTCGGCGAGGTCGCCGCCGCCTTCGTCCAGCTCCGCGACGGCACCTCGGCGACCGAGCAGGACATCATCGATCACTGTCGGGGCTCGATCGCCAGTTTCAAGGTGCCGCGCTACGTCCGGTTCGTCACCGAGTGGCCGATGTCGGCGACCAAGATCCGCAAGGTCGACCTGCGCACGCGCATCGCGCACGAGCTCGGGGTCGTCCTCGAGGACGTCTGAACGTCACGCCACCACCGTCTCAACTCCACCGCCTCGAAGGGTCGTCATGAGCTACCTCCAGGGTCCCTATTCGCCCGTCGCCGACCGTGCGCTCGTCACCGGCGGCTCGTCCGGGATCGGCCGCGACGTCGCGCTGCTCCTGGCCGGCGCCGGCGTCGAGGTGCACATCCTCGGACGTCGGTTGGAGCGTCTCGAGGAGACCGTCGAGCTGGCCGGTGAAGACGCGAACGTCGTGCCGCACACCGCGGACATCCGCGACCCCGAGCAGGTGGAGGCAGCGTTCACCGCAGCCGAGGCCGAGGGTGGGCCCGTGCCGCTGCTGGTCAACGCCGCCGGTGGCGCGTTCCTCGCCGCCGCCGAGGACATCTCTCCGAACGGGTTCGCGACCGTGGTCGCCTCGAGCGTGACCGGCGTCTGGAACGTGCTCCGACGGTGGGCGCTCCCGCTGCTCGAGACAGGCACGCCCGGCTGCGCCACGGTGGTCTCGAGCGCGCTCGCGGGTCGGGAGGTCCCCGGCGCCGCGCACTCGAGCGCTGCCAAGGCGGGGCTCGAAGCCCTGGTCCGGTCGCTCGCGGTCGAGTGGGGCCCCCGTGGGCTGCGCGTCAACGCTCTCGCTCCCGGCGCGTTCGAGACGGAGGGCGCGACCGAGGGCATGTGGAGCGACACCAACGTGCGCGGATCCGCCCTCGCCAACATCCCCGTCGGCCGGTTCGGTCGGCCCGAGGAGCTCATCGGCGCCGCGGCGTTCCTCGTCAGCCAGGCTGCGTCCTACGTGACCGGGGCGACCATCGTCGTCGATGGCGGCTGGCACCTGTCGAACCACCCGTTCGGTGACGTCTTCCCGGCGCGCCGCTGACCTGCCTGGAGCTGCCCGTGTCACGCTTGTTCGACGTCACCGGTCGTCACGTCCTCGTCACCGGGGGGACGAAGGGCATCGGTGAGATGATCGTCCGCGGCTTCCACGAGGCCGGCGCGACGGTGTACATCTCCTCGCGGACCGCCGCGGACTGCGACAGCTTGGCGGAGGAACTCGGTACGGGCGCCGTCGCGGTGCCGGGCGACGCCTCGACCGTCGCCGGCTGTCGCGACATCGCAGCTTCGGTCGCCGGACACACCGACCAGCTCGACGTGCTCGTGAACAACGCGGGCGCGACTTGGGGTGCGCCGATCGAGGAGTACCCCGACGAGGCGTGGGACAAGGTGCTCGCGATCAACCTCAAGGCGCCGTTCCACCTGACCGTCGCCTGCCTGTCGCTGCTGCGTGCGGCAGCCTCTCCGGATCGTCCAGCTCGGGTGATCAACATCGGGTCGGTCGACGGCACGCACGTCCCGATGTGGGAGTCGTACGCCTACTCGAGCTCCAAGGCCGCGATCCATCAGCTCACCCGGCACGTCGCCAAGCGCCTCGCCGACGACCACATCACCGTGAACGCCATCGCGCCGGGCGTGTTCCCGTCACGCATGATGCGCTTCGCCTTCGAGGAGTCCGAGCAGCAGCTCGTCGATGCCACGCCGCTCGGACGGACGGGGCAGCCGGACGATGCCGCGGGGGCTGCCATCTTCCTCGCCTCGCCGGCCGCGTCCTGGATCACGGGGGCGGTGCTCCCGGTCGATGGCGGGATGGTGACCCTGCTGTAGGCAGGCGCCGGTACGTCAGCGCGAGGACGCGAGCCGGCGCAGCTCCACGGTCGGGTCCTGCAGCTGCTCGACCGGGACCGCGACCCGCTGCTCGATGAGCAGCTGCGCGGCACGGACGGTGCGTCCGATACGGGCGCCTCGGGACACGCCGGCGACGCCGGCGACGGTGCCGGTCGCGTCGAGCCCGAACACCGCGAGCCCGTCGGGTTCGGCGACGCTGCCACGCTCGACCAGCGCGAGCCCGTCGAGCGCCGCACCGGCCGCCTGCACCTTGTGGTCGTACTGGTCGGACCACATCCACGGCACCTCGGTGTAGGGCCCGTCGGCGCCGAGCAGCACGCGGGCGGCGTGCTGGCCGGCGCCGAGCGCCGGGGTCCACGCCTCGGAGCGGACGCGCAGCCGACCGTCCGCGGCCCGGATGCGGACGGCGTCACCCGCCGCGAGGACGTCCGGGTGGCTGGTGCGCAGGTGCTCGTCGACGACGATGCCGTCGTGGACCTCGAGGCCGGCGTCGGCTGCGAGCTGCGTGCGGGGGGTGACGCCGATGGCGATCACGACGGCGTCAGCGGGCAGGACCCGCCCGTCCGCGAGTTCGACACCGGTGAGCCGCTGACGGTCACCGATCAGTTCCGTAGGCCGCGTGCCCACCACGAGCTCGACCCCGTTGGCAGCGTGTAGGTCGGCGACGATCGCGGTGACCGACGGGGGCAGGACCCGGCCCATCAAGCGGTCCGCCGCCTCGATCACCGTGACCTGCGTCCCGTGGCTGCGCGCGGCCGCCGCCACCTCGAGGCCGATCAACCCGCCTCCGATGACCACGAGGTTCCCACCCGCCCGGACCGCGTCGCGTAGCGCCGGCGCTGCGGCCCACTCCCGGACCAGGTGCACCCCCGCGAGGTCGCGCCCGGGTAACGGCAGGTCACGCGGGGCGGCGCCGGGGGCGAGCAGCAGCTGACCGAACCCGACCGCGGATCCGTCATCGAGGACGACCTCGTGAGCGGGGAGGTCGAGACGACGGACGACGCTGCCGGTGCGGAGGGTCAGCCGCGGATCGACGAGGTCGTCCGGGTACAGCGGGGCGGGGACGTCGCGTGTCCCCGCCAGGATGGCTTTCGACAGATCGGTGCGGTCGTAGGGGGCCATCGGTTCGCCGCCGAGCAACACGATGCGGTCCGTCTCGCCCTCGACGAGGAGGGTCCGGGCAGCCGTGGCACCAGCAGCACCGCCACCGACGATGACGATGTCGGCCCGGGTCACGTGGTGGCCCCCCCGTCGACGACGAGCGTCGCCCCGGTGATGTAGGACGCGTCGTCGGAGAGCAGGAAGGCGATGGTCGCCGCGATCTCGGCCGGTTCGGCGAAGCGACGCATCGGGATGGTGCGTACCAGGTCGGCTGCGGCGCCTTCGTCGGGGGAGCCCATCATCGGCGTGACCGTCCCACCGGGACACACGGCGTTGACCCGGACGCCGGATCGGGCCAGCTCACGTGCTGCCGTCCGGGTGTAGGCGAGCGTGGCGGCCTTGGATGCCGAGTAGGGCGACAGTCCCGGACGCGCGTGGAGGGCGGCGTTGGAGGCGACGTTGACGATCGCACCACCGCCGGCGGCTGCGATCGCCGCGGCCGCGTGCTTGCTGGTCGTCAGCACCGCGTGCGTGTTGATCTCGAACGTCCGGCGGACACGATCGAGGTCCTGGTCGACGAGCTTCGCCGGAGCGCCGAGCGTCCCGGCGCAGTTGACGAACCCGTGGATGGTCCCGTGTCGCTCGACCGCGGCGTCGATGGCGGCAGCGACCGCAGCCTCGTCGGTCACGTCCACGACGGCCGCGCTGTGACCGTCGGGGACGGCGGCCCGCGTCAGGTCCCACGTGACCGTGGTCGCGCCCTCCTCACGCAGTCGTTCGACGGTCGCAGCGCCGATCCCGGACGCGCCGCCGGTCACGATCATGCACCGTCCCGCGAGCCCTCGCACGACCTCGACCTCCGCTCCCGCGGACCCGCTCGCGTCCGCCCATCGTCTCGACGTCCAGCCTACCGTGTGGTTTACTGACGGGTAAGTCGAAAACGTTCGTCGGACCGGAGGAGCAGGGGTGGCCGAGGTCAGCGGTGCCGAGGTCCGGGTCGCGGGCGAGGACGAGCTGGCCCCGGGAGACATCCGCCTGGTCGAGGTGGCCGGCCACCGTATCTGCGTCGCACGCACCGACGGTGGGGACATCTTCGCGGTCGACGACACCTGCTCCCACGAGGACGAGTCCCTGAGCGCCGGATGGCTGCTCGACGACTGCATCGAGTGTCCCGCGCACAACTCGATCTTCGAGCTGCGCACCGGCCGTCCGACGACGCTGCCGGCGACCGAACCGGTGGCGACCTACCCCGTTCGACTCGAGGACGGCGCGGTGCTCGTGACCCTGCCCTCCGCGACCGACTGACGATCCGGTGCGGCACGGCCCGCACGGACCACCTGAGGAGACGACGTGGAGCTCGAGCTCGGCGCACCCGGCGCGATCATCCCCCCGGTCGACAAGGGGATCGCCCAGGGGGTCAAGGCGGAGACCGCCGGCTACGACGGCCTGTGGTGGCCGGACCACCTCATGGGCTGGCATCCCGACAGCATGTGGAACGAGGATTTCACCCCCCTCGCCAAGTACCAGCCGTCGAGCCACGTCCACTTCGACCCGTTCGCCATGATGGCGGCGGTCGGCACCCAGACCGAGTCCATCAAGGTCGGTACCTGCGTGACCGACCTGCTGCGTCGCCACCCAGCATCGATCGCCCAGACGATGCTGACGTTGGACCACATGACCAAGGGCCGCGCCGTCCTCGGCATCGGGTCGGGTGAACGGCTCAACGTCGAGCCCTACGGCATCGAGTGGAACAAGCCGGTGAGCAAGCTCGCCGAGGGGCTCGAGGTCATCAAGCGGCTGTTCCGTGCCGGGACCGACCGGGTCGACTACGAGGGCGAGTTCTTCTCGCTCCAGGACGCGGTCATGGGGCTCGATCCCTACGGGGACACCCCGCCGGAGATCTGGATGGCCGCCCACGGGCCGCGCATGCTACGGCTGGCGGGGGAGTACGCCGACGGATGGCTGCCGACCAAGATGGCCCCCGAGGAGTACACGCGCTCGCGCGACGCCATCTACGCCAGCGCGAAGGACGCGGGACGGAACGTCGACCACTTCACCCCGGGCATGCTCGGGTACGTGCTCGTCGGGCCGGACGAGGAGTCGGTCCAGCGCCTGCTGGCCTCCCCGATGATCCGCATGCTGTGCATCATGATGCCCAACTGGGTCTACGAGAGCCTCGGCGTCGAGCCGCCGCTGTCGCAGGGCTTCCACGACTTCGTCCCGACTCGGGTGCCCCGCGCGGAGTCGGAACGGATCATCAACGCCATCCCGCCGGCGGTGTCCAAGCACTACGCCTTCGCTGGCACGCCCGAGCAGCTGGTCGAGGAGATCACCACCTACCAGCGCGCGGGGCTCCGACACCTGGTGATGTGGAACATCACCGGCCTCGGTGATCCCGAGCTCGCTCGCTACAGCTTCCAGGCCATGAACGAGATCAAGGACGCGCTCCGGGCGGCGTGAGCCCGACGACCCCGGAAGGACCCCGCTGTGGCCAGCTCCCTGACACGACCACACATCGACCTGTTGAGTCCGGAAGCCACCGCGGACCCGTACGCGGTGCTCGGTGACCTCCGTGAACACGATCCGCTGCACTGGTCCCCGCGGCACAAGGCGTGGATCGTGACCCGGTTCGACGACGTCGAAGCGATGCTGACCGATCCACGTCTGTCGTCCGACAGGGTCAAGCCGGTGCTGGCTCGTGCGCGTGAGGAGGACCCAGGCTCGGCGGCGACCGCGATCCTCGAGATCCTCAAGTCCTGGCTGGTGGTCACCGATCCGCCCGAGCACACTCGGTTGCGCAAGCTCGCGGCGGGCGCGTTCAAGGGCCAGCGCATCTCGGCGATGACCGAGCAGGTCCGTGCGCTCGTGAACGGCTTCATCGACGAGTTCGTCGCCTCCGGAGAACGTGACCTCATCCACGGCGTCGCCTACCCGCTGCCGGCCACCGTCATCGCGATGATGATGGGCGTCCCGGCAGACGAGCGTGACGCGTTCCGTGCCTGGTCGGACGAACTCGCCCTGGTCGCCTTCGGCGCCGGCGGCGACGAACGTGACGATCGGCACGAGCGCGCGCTGCGGGGCGTGCAGGAGATGTTCGATTACCTCCGGGGACACGTGGAGCGCGCCCGCGCGAACCCCGGCGACGACATGATCAGCGCCCTCGCGGCACCGACCGAGGATGGTGACCGGCTCGACGACGACGAGCTGTTGTCGATGCTCGCGCTGCTGCTGTTCGCGGGTCACGAGACCACGATCAACGCGACCGCGAACGGGGTGCTCGCGCTACTCGACCACCCCGAACAGCTCGAACTCCTGCGGGAGCAGCCGGAGCTGATGCCGCGCGCGGTGGAGGAGCTGCTCCGCTTCGACGGTCCGATCAAGATCCTGCACCGCCACGTGCTCGAGACCCACGAACGCCACGGGCGGACCATCGCAGCCGGCGACCGTGTGTTCGTGGCTCTCGCCGCAGCCAACCGTGACCCCGATCGCTTCGATGGTGCGGACACCATCGACATCACCCGCCACCCGAACCGGCACGTGGCGTTCGGGCGTGGCATCCACGCGTGCGTCGGTGCGCAGCTGGCGCGGCTCGAGATGCGGCACAACCTCGAGGGCATCGTCGAGCGTCTGCCTGACCTGCGGCTCGCCGAGGGTGCGCAGCTCGAGCACGTGCCGAGCCTCGCCTCGAGATCGCTGCGCGACCTGCCGGTGACCTACGGCGCTGGCAGCACGGCGCCGAGGTAGGTCGTCCTCTCGGCCCCTCGGCGGCCGGTCGCACCGGCGACGCGTGTCCGTAGCTGTCGAAGGGTGTGCCTCGCAAGGTCTCCACGCCCACCGTTCCTCCTGCAGCTTCCCCCTCCCGATCGATCGCTCGGAGACGATCTCCGAGCACGAGGTGTTCCATGCGACGTTCACTCCGGCTCTGTGCCAGCGCGCTCGCCAGCGCGCTCCTGCTGACCGCCTGCGGCGGCAACCAGGAGGCGACCACGACCGACGACGAGGCCGGCGCGTCAGCGGGCGGTACGGGGGCAGAGGTGGCCTCGAGTCCGTCCGACGGTGTCGAGGACGAGGTCATCCGCATCGGCTGGATGGGTGACGTGACGGGTCCATCCGCGTCCATCCAGGCGCTGAACCTGCGTGGGCTCCAGGCGTACGTCGAGCGGCTCAACGACGACGGCGGTGTGCTCGGCCGGGAGGTCCGTGTCGTGGTCCGCGACGACGGGTACGCCGCCGAAGCTGGTGTCCAGAACTTCCAGTCGTTGGTCAACGACGAGCCGGTGCTCGCGATCAGCCAGGTCGGTGGTTCGCACATCATGGACGCGGTCGCACCGGACGCGCAGCGGATCGGCATCCCACTGGTGTCCGTGGCGCAGACCACCGATTCGGGTCTCGCGAACGACCACGTCTTCCACACCATCGCGCACTACGCCGACCAGGCCGATGTCGCCGTCGAGCGGATGATCGAGCGCATCGGCAGCGCGGACGATCTGCGAGTCGTCGTGCTCCAGACGGAGCTTCCCTCCGGTGACGAGTGGAACGACTACGTCGCCCGGAAGGTCGAGGAGCGCGGTGCCACCTACGTCGGCCGCGTCACCATGGACCCGGCCGAGGTGGACCCCACCTCGGTGGTCACGAACCTCCAGCGTGCGATCCGCGAGGACGGTGCCAACCACGTGGCCATGCACGGCACCCCGGCACAGACGCTCGTCCTGCTCAACGGCCTGTCCGACGTCGGCGCCTCCATCCCGGTGATCGGTACCCACGGGATCGCGAGCCTCAACGTCTACTCGGAGGGCCCGGCCGACCAGGTCGCAGAGGTCGACGGCATCCACTCCTTCCTCACCTACGCCGACGACGCCCCCGGCGCCGAGGAGATCCGCACCTTCATCGAGGGTGAGGGCAGCGCCTACGCCGGTGACGCCGCCCACAACGGGTTCTCGCAGGGGTGGGTCGGTGGTGCCATCCTCCACCAGGCCATCGAGCGTGCCGCCGAGACAGGTGAGCTCACGCGCGGGAGCCTCACCGAGGCGCTGCGCGGCACCTTCGACGTCGGCGGCCTGACCTGCCCGGTCGACTGGACCAGCTCGAACCACTCGCCGTGCGCGGCGCCGTTCCGCTCCGACGATGGCGAGACGATGACCATCGAGGACACCTTCGAGCGGTGGTCGTCGGCGATCACCGGGGTCTACGGAGATGCCTGATCCCCGGACCTGGCTGGTCACCGGTGCGGCGTCCGGCATCGGAGCCGCGCTCGTCGAAGCCGTCCGCGCCGACGGCGACCGCGTGATCGGCGTCGACCGGGAGGGCGCCGACGTCGCCGCTGACCTCGGTACCCCTGGCGGCCGCCGCGCCGTGGTCGACGCGGTCGCGACGGCGGTGCCGGACGGCACCCTCGACGCCGTCGTCGCCTGCGCCGGGATCGCCTCGGCGCGCCGTGAGACGGTCAGTGTCAACCACTTCGGGGTCACCCACGTGCTCGAAGGTCTGCAGCCGCACCTCGCACGCAGCCCGGCCGGCCGTGTCGTCGCGCTGTCCTCGGTCGCGGCCACCTACGAGGTCGACGACGAGCTCGTCGAGCTCTGCCTCGCCGATGACGAGACCGCGGCCGTCGCGCGGTCGGGCGCCCTGCTCGATCACGACCGGGGCCGGACGCTCTACGCGAGCTCCAAGCGCGCCCTGTCGTCGTGGGTCCGCCGCGAGGCGGTCGCCGATCGTTGGGCCGGGACCGGTATCGCGGTGAACGCCGTCGCTCCTGGCATCGTGCGGACCCCCATGATGGCGCGCCCGCTCGGCGACGATGAACGACGTCGTGAGCTCGAACGTTCCATACCTATGCCGCTGACGGGCGGGCCCTGTGAGCCGGAGGACGTGGTCGAGGTGCTGCGCTGGCTCGCCGGCGACCACAACCGGCTCGTGACGGGACAGGTCATCTTCGCCGACGGCGGCACCGAGGCCGTCCGGCGCGGGGCAACGCACGTCTGAACCGATCGACACGTCGAGGCGTCCCGCGCGGACGCGAGGAGCCATCGCACATGAAGTTCGGGATCGTCCTCCCCATCCAGTCGAAGGACGAGCCGCTGGACGAGCTCTGGCAGCAGCTGGTGGAGACCGCCGTCGCGGCGGAGGCTGCGGGCTTCGATGCGGTCTTCCTCCCCGAGTTCCACCAGGCACGGGGGGGCGCCCTGGTCTCGCCGCTCCTGCTCGGTGCCGCGCTGCTGCAGGCCACCGAACGGTTGCGTTTCGCGCCGGCGGTCCTCGCGACGCCGTTGCACCACCCCACGCGGCTGGCCGAGGACGCGCTGATGCTCGACTGGATCAGCCGCGGCCGGTTCATCCTCGGTCTCGGGATCGGCCACCAGCCGCCCGACTTCGCAGCCTACGGCGTCGACCGCAGCCGCCGCGTCGGCATCTTCGAGGAACAGTTGGCGATCCTCGAACGAGCCTTCAGTGGCGAGCGCTTCGAGTTCGAGGGTGACCACTTCGACCTGACCGCCCAGATCACCCCGGAGCCCTTCACCGCCGGGGGCCCGCAGATCTGGATGGGGTCGCACTCGGAGGCGGGACTCACGCGCGCGGGGCGCTACGCCGATCGCTGGATCTGCGATCCGCAGCGCGACATCGACACCGTGGCGACGCTCGCGCGCACCTATCGGCGCGCCGCCGAGGCGGCCGGACGCAGCCCCCGGGTCGCGCTGTTCCGCGAAGCCTGGATCGGTGACTCCCGTGAGGACTGCGAACGGTCCTGGGCGCGCTACCCGATGGAGGTCCACCGCCTCTACTACAACGTGGGTGTCTACCTGCGCGAGTTCGAACCGTGGGTGGACGAGGTGGCCGACCGGTCCGACTTCACCCTCGACCGGCTCGCACCGGGACGGTTCCTGTACGGCGATGGTGCCGACATCCGAACCACGGTCGACGACTGGGCCAACCGCACGGGTGCCGACTACCTGGCGCTCCGTCTGCGGCACCCCGGCGGACCGGGTCACGAGGCGACGCTGGAGGCGATCGCGCGCTTCGGTGACGAGGTGGTCCGCCCGATGACGGACGAACCCGGCCGGGCCTGAACCTCGCCGGCCCCGTGTGAACGACGAGCAACCTCCGGAGGGATGACGTGACAGGCACCCTGGACGCAGGAACCGTGGACCAGCTCATCCGTGACGCGGCGAACCGCAACGGCGACCGACTCGCCATCGAGGTCGTGGGGCAACGGCGGACCTACCTCGAGCTCGATCAGCGGTCCGATCGTCTGGCAGCCGGTCTGGTCTCGCTCGGGCTCGATCCGGGGGACCGGGCTGCCATCCTGATGGTCAACAGCGCCGCCAACATCGAGACCTGGTTCGCGATGACCAAGAGCGGTGTGATCGAGGTGCCGATCAACACCGCCAACCGTGGCTACCTGCTGAGCTACATGCTGTCGCAGTCCAACAGCCGGGTCGTGGTGGTGGACGAGGAACTGCTCGAGCGCGTCGTCGCCGTGGCCGGGGACTGTCCTGAGCTCGAGCACGTCGTCGTGCACCGCGCCACGGCCGGGTCGTTGGCGGTCGATCTGCCGACGCGGATCGTCCTCCACGACCTCGACGAGCTCTACCTCGACACGCCGCCACCGGATGTGCGGCCGACCGAGAGCGACACCGCGGTCCTGCTCTACACCTCGGGGACGACGGGTCCCTCCAAGGGTGTCCTCCTGCCGCACCGGATGAACGTCAAGGTCGCGCAGTTCACCCAGGAGACCTGCCGTTACGGGGCGGACGACGTCCTCTACACCGTCTTCCCGCTGTTCCACATCAACGCGAAGTACACGTCGGTCCTGGCGGCCATGCAGTCGGACGCGTCGCTCGTCATGGACGCGCGCTTCTCCGCGAGCGGGTTCCTCGACCGGTGTCGTGAGAACGGCGTGACCGCGTTCAACTACATGGGCGCGATGCTGACGATGCTGATGAAGCAGCCCCAGCGGGACGACGACGCCGACAACCCGATCACCCGGGCGTGGGGCGCGCCGGCACCGGTGGAGATCTGGCGCGACTTCGAGGAGCGTTTCGGCGTCCGTCTGCTCGAGACCTACGGGATGACGGAGATGTCGGCGGCGCTCCAGAACACCTTCGAGGTCTCCAAGGTGGGCTCGTGCGGACGTCCGGTACCGCACTTCGAGGTGTCGATCCACGACGAGCACGACCGGCCGGTCCCCGACGGGCAGACCGGCGAGATCGTCGTGCGCCCGCGTGAGCCCCACATCATGATCACGGCCTACCACGACATGCCCGACGCGACGGTCACAGCGTTCCGCAACCTGTGGTTCCACACAGGCGACCGCGGTTACCGCGACGAGGATGGCTTCTTCTTCTTCGTCGATCGGGCCAAGGACGCCATCCGCAGGCGCGGGGAGAACATCTCGTCCTTCGAGGTGGAGCGGGTCATCAACACCCACGAGGCCGTCCTCGAGAGTTGCGCCTACGGGGTCCCTTCCGACCTGTCGGAGGAGGAGGTGATGGTCGCGATCGTCCTGAAGCCGGACGCGACGCTGTCACCGGAGGCGTTGCTGGATTTCTGTCAGGAACGCATGGCCTACTTCTCCGTCCCGCGCTACGTCCGCTTCGTGGACGAGCTCCCGAAGACCCCGTCCCAGCGGATCGAGAAGTACAAGCTGCGCGACGAGGG
>CAYSTY010000034.1:0-13725 GCA_964433685.1 uncultured Actinomycetota bacterium
TGGACCTGGTGCCGGACGGTCAGCTCGAGCCCGCCGTCGCTCGTGGCGCGCCAAGCCTGCGGCGTGCGGGTCGTGTAACGCAGCGTGCGCTCCTGCCCCGCAGGTACCGACAGCCGCAGATCGCTGACGGTGCGACCTCGTTCCGGACCGCGGCTGCGAGCGCCCGGCGGCGCATCGGTCACGGTGCAGCCGCGCCCGCACAGGACGCTGATCTCGGAGAGGTTGTCGCCCGGTCCGGTGCCGGTGGCCCACGGTCCGAGGACGTAGCGGGGGAAGCCGTCGGTCGGAGCTGCGTTGTCGAAGGTCACCTCGACCGCCGCGGCGCTGTAGCCGTCCTCGACCAACTTGACGTGGTGGACGGTCCGCCGACCGGTGAAGTAGTCGACCTTGTTGCCCGCCACGTTGTTGACCACCACCCCGACGTACTCACCAGGAGCGTCGTCGAGCTGACCGGCGACCCCCGCCCGCACCAGGGCGTCCTGCACGTCCCGGTCGCGCGAGTAGATGAGGAGGTTGCCACCCCGGCTGACCGCGGCCAGCACGTCCAGCGTGGCGGCGAGCTCACCGTCGTCCAGCAGCTGCGCAGCCCGGCCGAACGCCACCGTCGCGACGGCACCGAGGACCCGCTTGCGCTCGTCCTGGTCGTCGAAGGCCGCGTACGCCTCGAGCCCCACGAACCGTCGGGCGTTGTCGCCCGTCAAGGTGGTCACGCCGGGCACCTCGACGGAGCCGGCCGATGCGATGAGCTGCGCGAAGGTCTCGCTGTCGGCCAGGATGACGCCGTCCAGCGGTGGGCGGTCCTCGGTCCGCCACAGGTCGAGCAGCACCCGCGCCGTGCTCGGGAAGTCGGGCGACAGGTTCGCGTTGCGCCACAGGCGCAGCCCGCCGAAGGCCCGGTAGCGCTGCGCGTGCTCCACCGAGGGGGCACGGACATCGGCATCGGCGGTCGTGCGTTCGACGTCGTCGATACCGACGAACTCCTCGAACGAGAGGCGCCCCGCGTCGGCCGTCATGACCGAGAACGAGCCGATGAGCCCGCCCGACCCGCGTAGCTCCGCGAGCGACGCCGCCCCGACGAGGTACCGGCGCGGCTCGTCACCGCCGAGCAGGACGGGCAGCTGATCGGCGAGCGCGGCCGCGACCTCCGCTCGTTCACGCTGCGGTTCGGCCAGGTCGAGGTAGCTCTGGCGGGCCTCCCCGATCCGTCCGAGCAACGTGCCGTGCCCGCTCTCGCGGACCTGGTCCGTGGTCACGGTCAGGGTGTCGGCCAGGCGCCGGAGCGCCGGCCCCAGCTTGTCGACCCGGGTCAGGGTGACGTCGATACCCCCGGAGGGCGCGTCCTCCCCGATGACCGACCGCATGGCGTCGACGACCCCCACGGCCGCGGTGCCCGTGTCGCGGGCCGCGTGGCTGACCGCGCGTGCCGCCCGCAGGTTCGGACCGACCACCGGCACGAGGTTGAAGGGCTCGACGTGCACGGCGTCGAGGCGTTGTGACGCGCTGGCGGCACCGTCGACGACCTCGGTCAGGGCCAGCCGGGCGGCGGGCAGGTCACCGTTCCGCAGCAACGTCTCCAGGCCGCCGATCCGGTCGCGCGCCAGCTGGAGCTCATCCGCTGCACGCAGGACCGTGACGGCGGCCGCCACGACCCAGACCACGAGCACGACGAGCACCACCGGCCACCACCGTCGCCGGTGACCGACCGGACCCGTCGCGGTCACTCAGGGACCGCGTCGTCGCGTCGGAATCGGGCGGGCAGCACCGCGCGGAAGCCACGCATCAGCACGACGGTCGCGGTGCGCAGGATGATCGCCACGTCGCCGAGGATCGACCAGTTCTGGACGTAGAGCAGGTCGTAGCGGCGGTACAGGTCGAAGCTCGGCAGGTCCCGGGCCTCCACCTGCCACAGGCCCGTCACCCCGGGCTTGACCGTCAGCCGCTGGTTCAGCTGGTGGTCGAACTGGGCGGCCTCGGCCTCCAGCGCGGGACGCGGGCCGACCAGGCTCATCGTGCCCTCGAGCACGTTGAACAGCTGCGGGAGCTCATCGATGCTCGATGCGCGCAGGAACCGACCGACGCGGGTCACCCGCGGATCGGCAGCGAGCTTGAACAGCGGACCATCACGGTGGTTGCGCTCACGGAGCTCCGCGAGACGGGCGTCCGCGTCGACGACCATGGTGCGCAGCTTGTAGAGGTTGAACAGCTCGCCGGCGTTGCCGACACGCTGCTGTCGGAACAGCAGCGGGCCGCCGTCGTCGAGCTTGATGGCGATGGCCGCCACGACCAGGACGGGCGCGGCCAGGACCAGCAGCACCGAGCCGATGGAGACGTCGAGCGCCCGCTTGAGGATGACCTGACGCCGGCTGAGCGACAGCGGCGCGACGTGGAGGAAGGTCTCGTCGGCGAGCGGTGAGACGGTGATCCGTCGGCTGTCGATGCCGCGCAACCCGCTGTTGACGTGGACGTGGAGCCCGGCGGCGGACAGGTCGCGGACCGCGGTGTTCATCTGGTCACCGGAGAGGCTGCCCGCATCGAGCACGACCCCCGAGGCCCCGACGCGCAACGCCTCGTCCCGGGCGCTGACCGGGTCGGCCACACCCCGGACGTCGAAGCCGAGGAAGGGGTTGTCGGCGAGGAAGCGGGTGGTGCGCTGGATCGAGTCACCGACGCCACCGACCACGACGATGGGCGCACCGAAGTCGCCGCCGGCGCGTCGCAGCTGGATCCACTCGCGGAACAGGCCACGCTCGACGAGCAGCACCGAGCCCCAGACCGCGGCCCCTACGAGCGCCGCCGTCGCGGCGGCCTCGAACCCGTACCCGACCAGCAGCGCCAAGGTCACCAGGTTGAGGGCGAGGGTCGCGCGCAGGATCCGAGCCACCTCGGCGGCCCGGTTCGCGCACACGGCGCGGCGGTACAACCCGCTGGCCGACAGCAGCAGGATCCCGAGCGGGACCAACGCAGCGCCCTGGACCAGCAGACCGGTCGTGGGCACGGGCTGCGGAGCGACGGTGCTGAGCGCCACGCACGCGGCGAGCCAGCCGAGGACGAGCGCGAACGCGTCGACGGCGACGAGCAGTCGCCGCAGCGGCGGCGACCCCGCCTCGAGTTCGGGCGGATCGTCCTGCGCCGAGGCGACGTCGGCGTAGCTGACGTCCGGCAACCTCGCTCCGAGCACCTCATGCCCTTCATCTTCGAACCTGGCACGGCCGTGTCGTCCGTGCGCGCCGACGCGGGTGCGCCGCGCAGGCCCCGAGCTAGCCCCGTGAGTGTTCCACAGGACGGTACCGCGCACCTGCCTCGCTACGGTCGGTGACGACCTGCATCCGGAGCGTCACGGGACTCGGGTCCCGGTCCGGCGGGTCCCGCCCGACCACGCGCGGAGCAGGAGCGCCCGACCGTCCAGCGGTGGCCGCGCTCACGCTTCGCTGCGGTGGGCGACCTGAGGGGCGGCACGACCCCCGAAGCCGTCACGCTCCGTAGCGGCGGCGGGCACCGTCGCAGCGCGGCCGACGGGGCCCGCGCCACCACGGCCGGCCAGCCCGTACCGCGCGGCCAACGCACGGCGTGGCTCCGCTCGACGCCGTCACCACGACCCCGCACCAGCGTCCCACCGTGGGTGGTCGGGGAACCGGTCCCGCAGCCGAGGGTTGGCGGCGTCCGCCGCCGACACGGTCGGCACCCGCACCGGCCACGGCACGGCGAGGTCCGGGTCGTCCCATGCCACCGCTCGCCGATCCACCTCCGGGGACCAGTACCCACCGACGTCGTAGACGTAGTCGGTCTCGGTCAGGGCGCAGAACCCGTTGGCGAGCCCCTCGCTGATGAACAGCCGACACCGCTCCCCCGGCGGGTCGCCGAGGGTGAAGGTCGCCACCCGGCCGAAGCTCGGGCTGTCCGGCCGCACGTCGGCGACGGCACAGAACGCGGTGCCGCGCACGACGTAGACCGACTTGTCCCACGGCTCGGCGTGCAGACCCCGCAGCACGCCCGGTCCGCTGCGGGAGTGGTTGCCCTGGAGCAACCGGGGCTCGCGTCCGAGCGCCTCGGTCAGCTCACCCACCTGGTAGGTCTGACGGAAGAACCCACGCTCGTCGGGGTACGTGTCGGAGCGGACGACGAACAACCCCGGGATCGCGGTGGGTCGGACGGGCACGGGGACCTCGCGTCGTGCGGGACGGGCCGGTGCACGACGCTACCGCTCGGGTCGATCGACCTCGAGCGCGTCGCGATCGGGCGCGAGCGTGCGGATCGGCCACGGGATGGTCATGCCCGCGCTCTCGACGGCGGACTTGCAGGCGCGCAGCACCCGGTCCTGGGTGTGCCGGACGCTGCGGATGTCCGGTGCGGTCCAGTACCTCACCTCGAAGTCGACCGACGACTCGCCGAGCTCGAACAGCAACGCCTCCGACGGCGGGTCGGCCAGGACCCCCTCCGTGGCGGCCGTCGCCTCACGCAGGATCGTGCCCGCGGCATCGTGGTCGTCGCGGTAGTCGATCCCGATGGTGCCCCGGGTGCGTCGCGCGCCCCGTCGGGTCAGGTTGATCAGCGGCTCGGTGAACACCGTCGCGTTCGGGATGAGCACCAGCTCGCCGTCGTAGTCGATCAGCCGCGTGACGCGCAGGTCGATGTCGTCGACCGCGCCCTCGAAGTCGCCGCTGATGATCTGGTCACCGCGCCGGAAGGGTCTGCGCACCAGGATCAGCACACCCGCGACGAAGTTCTCGAGGATGCTCTGCAGCGCGAACGCCAGGGCGAGACCGGCGAGGCCGAGACCGGCGAGCGCAGCGCCGACGCTGACGCCCGCGATCGACAACGCCACGAGCACCGCAGCGATGGTGAGCCCGACCTGCAGCAGCATGGCCACGAGGCGCTGGACGGTGTCGTCGACGTGCCCGCGTCGCATGCCCCGCTCGACGCCACGGACCACCAACCGGGTACCCAGCAGGAGGACGACGAGGACGACGACCGCGAGGCCGATCAGCGGCAGGCGCGCCACGAACCCGGCGGTCAGCTGGGTCACCGCCTCGCGCAGTACGTCGACGAGGTCACCCGCGCTGTGCACCTCGACGGGCTCGGGCACCAGCACCTGTTCGGCCACACCACCCCTCCCGGGCACCCGTGCGGCCCGCTCCCGGCGCACGCGCGCTGAGCCTACGAGCCTGCTCGGCCGTGTCGCGGACGTGCCGTACGGTCCCTCTCCCCCCGCCGCCCGCCCTCCCGTCCCCGCCCTCCCGTCCCCCGCCCTCCCGTCCCCCCGCCCTCCCGTCCAAGGACCGAAGCGCCCGTGACCGAGTACCGCGCCGCCTCGATCAGCGTCCTCAAGGGGTTGGAGGGCGTGCGCAAGCGCCCCGCCATGTACATCGGTTCCACCGACGTGCGGGGGCTGCACCACCTCGTGTGGGAGGTGGTCGACAACGCCGTCGACGAGCACCTGGCCGGCCACGCCCGCAGCATCACCGTCCGGCTGCTCGAGGACGGCGGCGTCGAGGTGACCGACGACGGGCGCGGCATCCCCGTCGACCTGCACCCGACCGAGAAGCTGCCGGCCGTGGAACTGGCGCTGACCACGCTGCACGCCGGTGGCAAGTTCGATCAGCAGGCGTACGCGGTGTCGGGTGGTCTGCACGGGGTCGGCGTCTCGGTCGTGAACGCGCTCTCGCGCCGCACCGAGGTCGAGGTCACCCGCGACGGCCACCGCCACACCATCGCCTTCGAACGCGGTCCCCGGGTGGAGGACCTGGAGAAGGCCGGCAAGCGACGCGGGTCGGGGACGCTCGTCCGGTTCTGGCCCGACGCGGACATCTTCGAGACCACCGACCTGCGCTTCGAGACCGTCACCGAACGGCTGCGCGAGACGGCGCTGCTGAACCCGGGGTTGGAGATCGTCGCGATCGACGACCGCGACGGTCGCTCGGAGACGTTCCACTTCACCCGCGGCCTGGCGGACTTCGTCGACCGGCTCCTGGCGGGCAAGGAGGCGCTGACCGCCCCCATCGTCGTCAGCGATGAGCGCGAGCACGAGGGCCGCAAGGTCGCCCTCGACGTCGCCTTCACCTGGTCCGACGGCTTCCACGACGACCGGCTGCGCAGCTACGTGAACGTGGTGCGGACCGCCGACGGCGGCACCCACGAGGAGGGCTTCCGCCGCGCCCTGACCGCGACCCTCAACAAGTTCGGGCGGGACTCGGGTGCGCTGCTCAAGAAGGACCCGAACCTCACCGGCGACGACGTCCGGGAGGGCCTGGTCGCCGTCGTCTCGCTCAAGCTCCCCGACCCGCAGTTCGAGGGGCAGACCAAGGGTCGGCTCGGGTCCACCGTCGCCCGGGCCTACGTGGAACAGGTCGTGTCCGAGGCGCTGACCACCTGGCTGGCCAAGCACAAGGCCAAGGGCCGGCAGATCATCAAGCGGGCCGCGGTCGCGGCCAAGGCCCGACAGGCCGCCAAGGCCGCGCGGGACCTGACGCGCCGCAAGGGTCTGCTCGACACCCAGTCGGCGGGCCTGCCCGGCAAGCTCGCCGACTGCACCTCCCGGGACCCCTCCGAGACCGAGCTCTACATCGTCGAGGGCGACTCGGCCGGTGGCTCGTCCAAACAGGCGCGGGACCGACACACGCAGGCCATCCTCCCGCTGCGGGGCAAGGTGCTCAACGTCGAGAAGGCCCAGCTCAACAAGGTGCTCGAGAACGCGGAGATCCAGGCCCTCGTCAAGGCCGTCGGCACCGGCGTGGGTGCGGCCTACGACCACGACCGGCTGCGCTACGACAAGATCGTCCTGATGGCGGACGCCGACGTCGACGGTGGGCACATCACCACCCTGTTGCTCACCTTCTTCTACCGGCTCACCCCGCACCTGATCGAGAAGGGTCACCTCTACCTCGCCCAACCGCCGCTCTACCAGCTGCGCAAGGGCGACAAGGTCGCCTACGCGATGAGCGACAAGGAGCGTGACCAGCTCCTGCGGACCGAGTTCAAGCGCAACACCTCGGCGGGGGGTGGGCGGCGGGAGGCGAAGGGCGTCGACGTCCAGCGGTTCAAGGGGCTCGGTGAGATGGACGCCGAACAGCTGTGGGCCACCACGATGGACCCGGGCCGCCGGACCCTGCTGCGGGTCAACATCGACGACGCCGCCCGCGCCGACGAGCTGTTCGTCCTGCTGATGGGCAACCAGACCGACCCGCGCCGCGAGTGGATCGTCACCAACGCCCACTTCGCCGAGAACGTCGACGTCTAGACGTACCCGGGGGCTCCATCGCCCCTGCGTCCCCCCGGAAGTTCCCAGAGCCAAGATCGAAGTCAGCCCTCCGGGCTGCGCCCCTCGGAGTCATCGTGGCGAAGAGATCTGCCAAGGGCCAGCCCAGCCTCGCTGCTGGGCAGGTGCTCGACGTGTCGCTCGAGTCGCGGATGGAGCAGTCCTTCCTCGACTACTCGATGTCGGTCATCGTCGGGCGCGCCCTGCCCGACGTGCGCGACGGGCTCAAGCCCGTCCAGCGCCGCATCCTGTACTCGATGTGGGAGTCGGGCCTGCGTCCCGACCGGCCCTACCGCAAATGTGCGTCGGCGGTGGGCGAGGTCATGAAGACCTACCACCCGCACGGCGACAGCTCGATCTACGACGCGCTCGTGCGGATGGCGCAGGACTTCTCCACCCGTGAGCCGCTCGTCGACGGGCACGGCAACTTCGGCTCGATCGACGGCGACCCGCCCGCGGCCATGCGCTACACCGAGGCGCGCCTGTCCCCGCTCGCGATGGAGCTGCTCGCCGGGATCGACGAGGACACCGTCGACCGGGTCGAGAACTACGACGGCTACGCCACCGAGCCGGTCGTGCTGCCGGCCCGGTTCCCGAACCTCCTCGTCAACGGTGCGTCCGGCATCGCGGTCGGCATGGCGACCAACATCCCGCCGCACAACCTCGGCGAGACCATCGACGCCGTCCTGCACCTGATCCGGCGTCCCGAGGCCACCGTCGACGACCTGATGAAGCACATCCCCGCGCCCGACTTCCCCACCGGCGCACGCATCATCAGCAGCGACTCGATCCGCGACGCCTACGTCTCCGGTCGTGGCGCCATCACGGTCGAGGCGGTCGCATCCACCGAGACCCGGACCGGGAACCTGCCACGGATCGTGGTGACCGAGATCCCCTACCAGGTCAACAAGTCCGCGCTGCTCGAGCGGATCGCCGGGCTCGTCGGGGCGCGCAAGCTCGACGCCGTCCGCGACCTGCGCGACGAGTCCTCGCGCGACGGGATGCGGATCGTCATCGAGCTCAAACGTGGTGAGGACCCCGCGGCCGTGCTCGCCAAGCTCCACAAGCTCACCGACCTGCGCACCAACTTCAACGTCAACCTCGTTGCGCTCGTGGACGGCGCCCCACGCACCCTCGGGTTGCGCGACGCGCTGCTGCACTACGTCGACCACCAGCGCGAGGTCCTCACCCGGCGTACCGAGCACCGCCTGCGGCGTGCCCGCGAACGCGCCCACATCCTCGAGGGGCTGCTGCTCGCCCTCGACCACCTCGACGAGGTCATCGCCCTCATCCGTGGGAGCGCCTCGGCGGCCGCCGCCCGCGAGGGGCTCCAGAACCGCTTCGCGATGAGCGAACTGCAGGCGCAGGCCGTCCTCGAGATGCAGCTGCGACGGCTCGCCGCGCTCGAACGTGCCGCGCTCGAGGACGAGTACCAGGAGCTGCAGGGTGTCATCGAGGGGCTCGAAGCCATCCTCGGCGACCAGGCGGTGCTCGACCGGGTGCTCACCGACGAGCTCAAGGAGCTCAAGCGGGTCCACGCCACGCCCCGGCGGTCGCGGATCGTCGCCAGCGGCATCGACACCGAGGACCTGCTCGCGGGCGGCTCCCAGGCCGGGTTCGAAGCGCAGGAGGTGACCGTGCTCGTCACGCGCGGCGGGTACCTCAAGCCGCTGCCGCGACGCCGTACGACCCCGACCCACAAGCACCCGAACGATCCGCTCGTCGCCGTGATCCGGGCGACGACCGACGAGACCCTCCTGCTCGTGGACGAGACGGGCCAGGGTCACCGCGTCGGCATCGGTGACGTCCCGGTCGTCAAGCCGGCCCAGCGCGGCACGCACGTCGGCGGGTTGCTCGGTGGCGGTCCCGACGCGCCCCTCGCGGGCGCCGTCCCGCTGACCGCTGACGAGGGGCTGACCCTGGTGACCGTCTCGGCGCGCGGTCAGGTCAAGCGCACCGCGCTCGACGAGTTCACCGAGGCCCGCCAACGCTCGTTGCAGGCCGCGGGCGTCAAGGACGGCGACCGGATCGCGGCCGTCACCCTCGCACGCGACGGGGACCACCTCCTCGTCGCCCACACCGGTGGCCAGGTCGCCCGGTTCGCCGCCGACGACGCGCGCGTCATGGGACGCAGCGCCACCGGCGTGGCCGGGATGGACGTCCCGTCGTCGGCGGAGGTCGTCAGCGTCACCACCGTCGTCGGCGGCTCCGACGACGGTGAGGTGCTCACCATCGGCGCGGACGCCACCGCCAAGCGCACCCCGCTCGAGGACTACCCCCTCAAGGGCCGCGGCGGCAAGGGCGTGAAGGCCGGCCCCGACGAGCTGGTGTGGTGCGGTGTCGCCACCGACCTGCACCTCGGCGGCGAGGCACCCCAGCAGTTGCGACCCGTCGACGTGGTCGAGGCGCGCCGCGCCGGGCGGGGCGTCCCACTGCAGGTCGTCCCCGCCCGACCAGGGGTCGCCGAGGTCGAGGTGACGCCGGCCCCGTAGGCTCGCACCACCGACCGGGAGCCCGCCTCGTGCCCGACGAGCCGCTGCAACGCCGCACCGCCGAGATCGCCGTCGAAGCCGGGTCCGAGGCACGCCGGTCGGGCACGGTCCGCTGGTACAGCGAGGAGAAGGGGTACGGCTTCCTCGCCCCCGACGACGGCGGCGAGGACGTGTTCGTGCGCTACTCGGCGATCGAGGGCAGCGGTTTCCGCTCCCTCGACGAGGGGCAGCCCGTCACCTTCGTCACCGGCTCCGACGGCCGCGGACCGCGGGCCAGCGACGTGCGTTCGGGTTGAGGTCGAGCTCGACCGGGGTCAGGTGCCGCGTCTGCGGCGCACCGTCGACGTCGAGCGCCCGCAGCCGCTGCAGCACCTCGAGGTCGCGCGCGTCGAGCCGGGTCCGCTGCGCCACCTGCTCGTCCCACGCGGCGTACCGCACGACCTCCGTGAACCGGTTGGGGACGAGCGCATCACGGTGCAGGTCCCACCGACGGGCGCCCGTGCGGCGCCTGATCCGGCGAGCCTCGCGGGCGGTCACCAGGAACTCCGGCACGTCCTCCTCGGCGACCTGCCACGTCCGGGTGACCACGACGGGTCCCTTCACCTCCACGCGGAGGTGCTCGTCGAGGACCTCGAGCCCCGCGGACCGCGGCTCCTCGACCCGCCCGAGCACCGGGATGTCGAGCCGCAGCGCGACGAGGCCGAGCAGCAACGTCACCGAGGTCGCCAGCGCCACGGCGGTCCCCGACCCGGTCCGCTCCGCGAGTGCACCCACGAGGAACGCACCGACGGGCTGGATGCCGACGACCAGGGCGTACAGCGCCACGACCCGGCTGCGCACCCAGGTCGGCGCCATCAGCTGCACCGTGGCGTTGAGCGTGATCAAGGTCCACACCCACGCGAGGCCAGCCAGGAGCATGCCGGTGCCGGCGACCAGACCGTTCGGGGCGAGCCCGAGCGTGACCCCGCCGATCCCGAACAGCACGATCGACACCGGCACCATGCGGTCGCCGGCCCGTAGCCGGGCACGCTCCCGCGTGGCGACACCGATGAGTGCGCCCGCCCCCATGCAGCCCCAGATCACCCCGTAGCCGACGCCTCCGAGTCCGAGGTCGGCCGCCAGCGGAGCGAGCAGCGCCTGGACCGACGCCGCGGTGAGCGTGAAGACCGCGGTGACCACCAGCAGGACCCGGATGTCGCGGGTGAAGCGGGCGTAACGGACCCCGACGGCGGTGGCGCGCAGCAGGTGCCGCCGTGACTGTCCGACGGCACGTTCGACCTGGTCGCGGGGCAGGGTCAGCAGCACCGCGACGACCACCAGGAAGCTGAGCGCGTTCAACCCGAAGGAGGCCGACACGAGACCGGCGGCGACCAGCAGACCTCCGATGGCGGGGCCGACCGCTCGGGCGACGTTGAACGCGCCGGAGTTCAGCGTGATCGCCTGCGGTAGCAACGGACGCGGCACCAGGTCCGGCACCAGGGTCTGGAAGGCGGGCATCGCGATCGCGGTCCCGCAGCCGAGCAGCAGGGTGAGGACCAACAGCAACGTCGGGGTCAGCAGGTCCCCGTAGGCCAGCACGGCCATGGCGGCGACCGCCAGCGAACCGGTGAGGTTGCCGACGATCAGCAGGGTGCGCCGATCGACGACGTCGGCGAGGGCGCCGGCGGGCAACGTCAGCAGCAGGCGCGGCAGGAGCAGGAAGGTGGTCACGAGGCCCACCATGAACGCCGACGAGGTCAGCTCCAGCATCAGCCAGGGGGCCGCGGTCATCTGCAGGAACGTGCCGAGGTGGCTGACCACCGCCGCCGACCAGATCCGGCGGTACTCGGGAACGCGCAGCGGGGCCAACGTCGGCACGGGACGTGCCGACGACGGGGCGGCCGGGCGGGCGTCGGTCCGGGGCGGGCCGGTCGTCCGGGGCGGGCTGGTCACGGGGCGCTTCTCGGCGGGTCGGAGGACGGACGGAGGAACGGCGGTACGGGCGGAGCCGTCCGGGACGCGGCTGAGCGGACGCGACCGAGCGGACGCGGCTGAGCGCACCCCACACCACAACGCACCGTGGGGCCTGCGCAGTCCGGTCGGACCGCCCGATGGGCGGTGGTCCCCCGCCTCAGCGGCCGAGCGGACGGGGCGGCACGTGCAGGAGGTCGTGGCGGCGACGCCAGATCTCGGGCGCCACGGCCTCGACGTACAGCGCGAGCGGCGTGCCGTCGGGGTCGGTCACGTGCAGGGTGTGGAGGAGCCCGTCGTCGGTCGCACCGTCGATGGGCACGCCCGCGGCCTCGAGCCGCGCGCGCAGCCGCTCGAGCTCGGCCGGATCGTCGCCGATGCGCAGTCCCACGGCCCCGGGACCGACTCCCGAAGCGGGCCGCGGCGCCGCGTCGTCGTCAGCGACCACCAGCACCAGCTCCAGCGGCGCCAGACCGCTACCGAGGGCGACGCCGCGCGCGCCGAAGGGGCCCCGCTCGCGCCACCCGAGCAGGTCGGTGTAGAAGCGACGCGACCGATCGAGGTCACGGACGTGCAGGACGACGTGGCCGAGCGCGGGGGGCACGGGGGCTCCAGGGAGGCAGGCGTCGGGACGATGAGCAGGTGCATTCCACCACAGCGCCCGCTGTGGCACCCTGAACCTGAGCCGCCCGGGGGGTGGCGGTCGGGAGCGGCGCCGCTGCGCGTCGTCACCACCTCGGAGCGACGTGACCTCGGTACCGACCGACGACGACGGGTTCGCCGCCGTGCTGGCGGCAGCCCGGTCCGGTGACGCCGCCGCGTGGTCCACGCTCTACCACGAGGTGGCCCCCGTCCTCATCGGCTACCTGCGCGCCCAGCGTCTCAGCGACCCCGAGGACGTCGCCGGTGAGGTGCTGCTCGAGGTCGTTCGGGACGTGCACCGCTTCGAGGGCGGGGCGCGTGGGTTCCGGTCGTGGGTCCTGGCGATCGCCCACCACCGACTGCTCGACGCGCGCCGGCGTGACGGGCGCCGCCCGGTCGATCCGGTGCCCACCGAACGGTTCGAACCCCGGCCGGGTGACGACGACCCCGAGGCGGACACGCTCGCGCTGATCGGTCTCGGCGAGCTCGAACCTGCCCTGGCGGGGCTCACCGACGACCAGCGCAGCGTGCTCCTGCTCCGGGTGGTGGGTGACCTGTCCGTCGCCGACGTGGCGGTCGTCCTCGGCAAGCGACCCGGCGCGATCAAGCAGCTCCAGCGTCGCGCGGTCGAGGCCATGCGCCGCGCCCTCGACACCGACGGGCACGGCCCCCGTCGCGCACCTGCATCCGAGCGCGGGACGCACGGTGGCGGCGGGCGCCGTACCGGACGGCGCCGTGGCGACGCTCACGAGGTCGAAGGGACGGTGCCGTGACCCGACACGAGGACGTCGCTCGCTGGGCGCAGGAGCTCGGTGACCCACAGGTCGCCGAGCAGCTGCTGCGCGCGCGTGCCGCCGTCGTGACGCCCGTACCCGACGACGTGGCCGACCGGCACCTGCGGGCACTCGCCGTCGCCGCCGCGGCGGTCGCGACGACGGCGATCGCGGGGGCGTCGGGTGCAGCGGCCGCGACGGGGGCGGCCGGCGCCACGGGCGCGGCGGGCGCAGTCGGCGCCACGGGCGCGGCGGGCGCAGCCGGTTCGGCCGCGGTCGGTGGCGTCGCTGCGGGCGGCTCCCTCCTCGGGGGGATCGGCGGGGTCAAGATGGCGATCGCGGCGGCCACGGCCGCGGCTGCGACGGCCGGCGGTCTCGGGGCGAGCGGGAACCTGCCCGAACCGGCCCAGCGGATCGTGGACGAGGTGGTCGGACGCGAGGACGCCGGCGACGACACGACCGAGCGGTCCGACGACGACACGACCGAGGAGGATCGCGATCGCACCGACCGCGCCGACGAGGATCGCGATCGCACCGACCGCGCCGACGAGGTCGCCCGCGACGGGGACACCACCCCGGAGCCCGTCCACACACCTGATCCCACCCCCGAACCCGA
>CAYSTY010000035.1:0-13602 GCA_964433685.1 uncultured Actinomycetota bacterium
ACACCGGCGACGGCGGCCGGCTCGACGAGGACGGCTACCTGACCCTCGTGGACCGCATCAAGGACCTGATCATCCGCGGCGGCGAGAACATCTACCCCAAGGAGATCGAGGCCACGCTGGCCGAGGTCGACGGGGTCCTCGAGGCGGCGGTGGTGGGACGGCCCGACGACGTGCTGGGCGAGGTGCCCGTGGCGTTCGTCTCGCGCTACCCCGGCGCGACCGTGTCCGCCGACGACCTGATCGCGCACTGCCGCACGAACCTGACCCGGGTCAAGGTGCCCGTCGACGTCCACCTCGTCGACGAGCTGCCGAGGAACCCGGTCGGGAAGATCGACAAGCCCACGCTGCGTCGATCGTTCCAACCGACTTCCGTGTGAACCGTCCGTCCCGGCAGGGAGCGCCGGGACGGTCGGAGGGGAGGCGTCAGCCTGCCCGCACACGGGGGAGACCGAGCTGCCCACAGCCGCGGAGGGAGACCACGACATGGGCTACAAGGAACCTGACTTCCCGCAGGTCGATCCGGCGACCTACCGCCAGATCCCGTTCCTCGAACGCATGCGCACCTTGCAGAACTTCTGGGTCGAGTACGGGTTCGGCACCGCCAAGTCGACCCACATGCTCTACGTCTACAAGTTCACGTTCTACATCGTGGCCGGCCTGCTGCTGGCGTGGGTGACGACGCCGGCGCTGCCCGGCTTCACCGACGTCGGCGCCTGGATCGGCGAACCGATCGTCTACCAGAAGCTGTTGGCCTGGACCGTCCTGTTCGAGGTCCTCGGCCTGGCCGCCTCGTCCGGCCCCCTGTCGTTCAAGTTCTCACCCATGATCGGTGGCGTGCTGTTCTGGTCCCGCCGCGGGACCCTGCGGGTCCCGCCGTACCCGAACCACGTGCCGTTCACCAAGGGCGGGTTCCGCACCACCTGGGACGTGGCCGTCTACCTCGGCATCCTGGCCAGCTGCGTGTGGCTGATCCTCTCGCAGGGCGTCGACAAGGCCGGTCTGCCCGACTCGGTGACCGCCGGTGTGCTGCCGACCGTCCCGCTGTTGACGCTCGTCGGGCTGCAGTTGCTGATGGGGTTGCGCGACAAGATCGTCTTCCTCGCCTCCCGGAGCGAGCAGTACCTGTTCATCACCGCGGCGTTCGCGCTGTTCTCCTTCGTCGACGCCATCCTCGCCGCCAAGATCATCATGACGATCGTCTGGTTCGGGGCCGGCATCTCGAAGTTCGGACGCCACTTCAGCAACGTGGTCGCGCCGATGATGAGCAACGCCCCGTGGCTGACGGCGAAGGGTTTCAAGCGGTCGCTGTACCGCGGCTACCCCGACGACCTGCGTCCGTCGAAGCACACCCTCGCCTGGGCCCACATCGGCGGCTCGGTGGTCGAACTGACGCTGCCGCTGGTGCTGCTGTTCTCCACCGACCGGACGCTCACGCTGCTGGCCGTCGTCGGACTGATCGTCTTCCACGCGTTCATCATCGCCGCGTTCCCGCTGGCGGTGCCGCTCGAGTGGAACGTGTTCTACATCTTCGCCACCCCGTTCCTGTTCCTCGGCTTCCACGCCAGCGAGGGCTACGCGGTGACCGATCTCAGCGGCCCCGGGGTGCTGGCGGTGATCCTCGCCGCCTCGCTCACCTGGGTCGTGCTCGGCAACCTCAGGCCCCAGTACGTGTCGTTCCTGTGGTCGATGCGCCAGTACGCCGGCAACTGGGCATCGGCGACCTGGGCGTTCCGTGGCCCGGAGGCCGAGCAGAAGCTCAACGAGCACATCACCAAGCCCGCCGCGCTCCAGGTCGACCAGCTCGCCGCCGGGTACGGACGTGAGATCGCCGAGATCTACCTCGAGTTCGCCGTCGCCTGGCGGATGCTCAACACCCACGCCCGGGGCCTGCTGTCGTTGATGCTCTGCCACCTCGACGATCCGGAGAACTACGAGGTGCGTGAGGCCGAGTTCGTCTGCTCGGCCCTCGTCGGCTGGCAGTTCGGTGACGGGCACCTGCACGACGAGCGGCTCATCAGCGCGGTGCAGGAGCGGTGCCGGTTCGCCCCCGGTGAGCTGATGGTCGTCTTCGTCGAATCGCAGCCGATCCACACCAAGCTGCAGCAGTACCGGGTCATCGATGCGGCGCTCGGGGTCGTCGAGCGTGGAACCTGGCACATCGACGACCTCGCCGAGACCCAACCGTGGCTGCCGGACGGCCCGGTGGCGCACGAGGTCACCTGGACCGCACCGGGCTACCGCCGGGCCGGCGACGGCACGAGCGCGTGGGACCGCGCACGGGCCTACCGCGAGGGACGGCTCGATCCCGTCCCGGTGGCGTCCGACCCGGTCGCCCCCGCGATCCCGGCCGAGGAGGCGGTGACCATCGACGTCGGCGCCGTCCCGGACCCGGCGCTCGACGGACCCGCCGTCAGCGGTGGCACGCCGACGACGGCCGGCGCACAGCGGCAGCCGGACGAGCCCGTGGCGTGACGACGGCCACGGTGGTCGGCAGCGGGCCCAACGGGCTCGCTGCCGCCATCACCCTGGCGCAGCACGGCGTCGCGGTCACCGTCCTCGAAGCCGCCGACCGGATCGGCGGTGGGACGCGCAGCAGCGAGCTGACGCTCCCGGGACTGGTCCACGACGACTGTTCGGCGTTCCACCCCACCGGGGTCGCCTCCCCGTTCCTGCGCAGCCTGCCGCTCGAGGCGCACGGCCTGCGGTGGCGGTGGCCCGAGGTGCAGGTCGCCCACCCGCTCGACGGGGGGCAGGCGGCGCTGCTGTACCGCGACGTGGAGCGGACCGCGGACGGCCTCGGCCGCGACGGGCGCGCGTGGCGGCGGCTGTTCGGTCCGCTGGCAGCACGGTTCGACCGGCTCGCCACCGAGGTGTTCCAGCCCGTGCTGCACCTCCCCCGGTACCCGTTCACCTTCACCCGGTTCGGCCTGGCCGCGCTGGCGCCGGCGACGGTGCTCGCGCGGCTCTGGCGGGACGAGCCGGCGCGGGCGCTGTTCGGCGGCATCGCCGCACACCTGGTCGGCTCGCTGTCGGCCCCGCTGTCCTCGTCGGTCGGCGTGATGCTCACCGCGGCAGGGCACGCGTACGGGTGGCCGGTCGCCGAGGGCGGATCGCGCGCGGTGACGGACGCGATGGTGGCGGTCCTGCGCGAGCTCGGCGGCACCGTCGAGACCGGTGTGGAGGTGCGCGACCTCGACGACTGTCGAGGCGCCGACATCACGATCCTGTCGGTCGCCCCCCGCGCCGTGGTCCGCATCCTCGGTCACCGGCTGCCCGGACGCCTACGACGTGCCTACCAGCGCTACCGCTACGGACCGGGGGCGTTCAAGGTCGACCTCGCCGTCGAGGGCGGCATCCCCTGGTCCGCACCCGACGTCGGCCGTGCCGGGACGGTCCACCTCGCCGGCAGCTTCGACGAACTGGTCGGCGCCGAACGGCTGACCGTGGGTGGTCGCCTGGCCCCGCGGCCCTACGTGCTGCTCGGGCAACAGGCGGTCGCCGATCCGAGCCGTGCGGTCGGCGACCTGCACCCGGTGTGGGCCTACGCCCACGTGCCGGCCGGCTTCACCGGCGACGCGACCGACCTGGTCGTCGACCAGATCGACCGGTTCGCTCCGGGCGTCCGCGATCGCATCCGAGGCTGCCACGTGCGTCGCACCGACGAGCTCGCCACCTACAACGCCAACTACATCGGCGGGGACATCAACGTCGGGCTGAACTCACCGCTGCAGCTCGTGTCACGGCCACGGCTCACCCCCACCCCGTACCGCAGCGGTGTCGCCGGCGTCTTCCTGTGCGGCAGCTCGACGCCCCCCGGTGCCGGCGTCCACGGGATGAGCGGGCACAACGCGGCCCTCGACGCGCTCCGCCGCGTTAGGGTCGGGGCGTAGGTGGCCGCGTCGGGAGCGCGCGCCTCCGCCGAGGGAGCCCACGTCCGCAGCATGGCCGAACCCGCGATCGGTGCCCGTGACCGCCTCGTCACGTCCGGCGCCGCGACCCGCGAGGCGATCGCGACCGTCGCGCGCGCGTTGGCCGACGAGGTCACGGCGCGGGCCGAGGAGCTCGGCGCGATCTTCCTCGCCCAGATCCCCGAGGTGCGCGGCGACGAGGCCATCCAGGAGCTGATGGTCGCCTCCACCGCGTCCAACCTGTCGGTGATGTTCGACGCGCTCCGCCTCGGCATCCCGGTCGACCAGATCGACGTCCCCGCACCGGCTGCGGCCTACGCCCAGCGGTTCGCCCAGCGGGGCCTGCCGCTCGAGGCGCTCCTGCGCGCCTACCGGCTCGGCGACCACCGGTTCATCCAGTGGTTCCTGCACGGGCTGGTGGCGCGCTGCCCCTCCCCCGAGCAGCTCGACGTCGCCGCGAGCGAGGTCGTCGGTTTCACCGTCGAGTACGTCGACCGCATCTCCGAGGCGTTGATCGACATCTACCGCGAGGAACGCAAGCTCTGGGGGCAGCGCACCGATGCCGCGCGCGCGGCCCAGATCCGTGCCGTGCTGTCGGACCGGTCGCTCGACGAGGCCACCGCGGAGATCATGACGGGTCAGGCCATGCACCTGTGGCACGTCGGTGTGGTCGCGTGGGTGGACGGTGGCGCCCGGGACGGCAGCATGGAACGCGCGAGGTCGGCCCTCCAGACGGTCGGCGGGTCGCGGACGCTGGCGGTGCCCGCCGACGAACACACGCTGTGGGTGTGGTACTCGACCACGTCCGAGCCCGTACCCCGCGACCTCGACCCGGTCCTCGACCGGTGCCCCGAGCTGCACCTGGCCGTCGGCGAACCGGCGCGCTACCTGGCCGGGTTCCGATCGACCCACCGCGAGGCCCTCCGCGCGCAGGCGGTCGCCGACGCCGCTGTCGGTGGCTCCCGCGTGACGCGTTTCGCCCAGGTCCGCCTGTCGGCGCTGCTCTCGGAGAACCTCGACGACCTCCGCGCCTGGATCGCGCGCACGCTCGGGGGGCTCGCGTCCGACGACGACGCGATGGGACGGCTGCGCGAGACCGTGCGGACCTTCCTCGAGACCGGCGGGAGCTACGTGGAGACGGCCGACCGCCTGCACTGCCACCGCAACACCGTCCGCTACCGCGTCCAACGCGCCGAGGAGATCCGCGGTCGGCCCCTCAGCGCCGACCGGATCGACGTCGAGGTGGCGCTGACGGCATGCGCCCAGCTCGGCGCCGCCGTCCTGGTCCCGACCGCGGACCGGTAGCCGGTCGGTGGCGGCCGGACGCCGGCGCGTCCGCGGCCCTCAGTGCTTCTGGGCGTCGTACCAGGTCACGCCGAACGCGGTGTCGACGTCCAGCGGGACGGCCAGCTCGCACACCGACGACAGGGTGTCGCGCACGAGCGTCTCGGCCGCGTCCCGCTCGTCGTTCGGTACCTCGAGCACCACCTCGTCGTGGACCTGCAGCAGCAGCTGGGTCGCGAGGCCCGAGGTGTCGAGCGCCCGTGCGAGCGCGATCATGGCGAGCTTGATCACGTCGGCCGCGGTGCCCTGGATCGGCGCGTTGAGCGCCATCCGTTCCGCCATCTGTCGCCGGTTGCGGTTGTCGGAGCGCAGGTCCGGCAGGTAGCGGCGACGCCCGAACATGGTCGTGGTGTAGCCGTCGTTGGTGGCTGCGACGACCGCCGTGTCCAGGAACGATCGCACCTTCGGGAACCGCTCGAAGTAGGCGGTGACGATCTCGGCCGCCTCGTCCGGCGGGATACCGAGCTGCTGACCGAGCCCGAACGGGGTCAACCCGTAGGCGAGGCCGTAGTTGACCGCCTTGGCGCGGTCACGCAGCGCGCCGTCCACGGCCTCGAGCGGTAGGTCGAACACCTTGGCCGCCGTCGTCGCGTGGACGTCCTCGCGGCTGGCGAACGCGTCGAGCAGCCCCTCGTCCCCGGACAGGTGCGCCATGATGCGCAGCTCGATCTGGGAGTAGTCGGCCACCAGGAGCTGGTCGAACCCCTCCCCCGGTACGAACGCGCGCCGGATCTCACGCCCCTCGTCGCGGCGCACCGGGATGTTCTGCAGGTTCGGCTGCGACGACGACAGGCGGCCGGTGGCGGCGATGGTCTGCGACAGGGTGGTGTGGATCCGGCCCGTCACCGGGTCGACCAGCGGCGGCAGCGCGTCCACGTAGGTGGTCAACAGCTTCGACAGCTCGCGCCACTCCATGATCGCTTCGATGATGGGGTGCAGGCCGAGCAGGTTCTGCAGGGCGTTCGCGTCGGTGGTGTACCCGGTCTTGATCCGGCGGGTCTTGGGCAGCTCCAGCTCGTCGAACAGGATCTGCTGCAGCTGTTGACCGGAGCCGACGTTGAACTGGCGTCCGGCGTGCTCGTGGACCTCGCGTTCGCGTTCGTCGACCCGCGCGGCCAGCCGGCCGCGGATCTCGTCGAGCACGTGGAGGTCGAGCGCCACCCCGGTGCGTTCCATCCTCGCGAGCACGGGTGCGAGGGGGAGCTCGATGCGGTCGTGCAGGTCACGTTGGCCGCGCTCGTCGAGCTCCGCACCGAGGAAGGTCGCGAGCTCGTGCGTCGCCTCGGCGCGCAGCGCCCGCTCCTCCCACCCCTCGTCGGGGGTGACGTCGAGCGCCAGCTGGTCGCCGTCCCCCGCGGTGTCCTCGGGGGCGATGGTCCGCTGCAGGTGCTGGAGCGCGAGCCGTTCGAGGTCGAAGCTGCGCTGTTCGGGGTTGAGCAGGTAAGCGGCGAGCTCGGTGTCCACGGTCACGTTCGACACGACCCAGCCGCGTCCGTGGACAGCGTGGTCGAGCAGCTTGGCGTCGTGGGTCACCACCTCACGTGTGGGATCGGCCAGGGTCGCCGCCAACGCGTCGAGGTCCGCGGCGTCCAACGCGTCGACGCGCGCCGAGGCGGGGTCGCGGTCGGGCGCCGCGACGGCGACGGCCTCCAGCGTGGTGTGGGGCGGGCGACCGGTCACGGTCGGCACGATCGCGACCGGGGTCGCGGCGCCGTCGAGCCAGGCTGCCAGCTCACCGGCTTCGAGCCGGGACGGCGTGCGTTCGAAGGCCGCGGCCTCGGCCTCCTCCTGCTCGCCGAGCACCTCCGCGACGAACCGGTCGTAGAGGGCGCGGAACTCGAGGCTGCCGAACAGTTCGCGCACGGCCGGCGCGTCGATGCCCGTCATGCGCAGGTCGGCCGGGTCCGCCTCGACCTCGACGTCCCGGCGCAGCCGCATGATCCGCTGGTTGGCCCGGACCTGCTGCTCGTGCTCGGCCAACATCGCCGGCACCTTCTTGCCGGACACCTCGTCGAGGTGCTCGTAGATCCCGTCGATGTCCCCGAACTGCACGACCAGCTTCGCCGCGGTCTTGTCCCCCACCCCGGGCACGCCCGGCAGGTTGTCGGAGTTGTCGCCCCGCAGCGCCGCCACGTCGACGTAGGACCCCGGTGGCACGCCGTACCGCGCCTCGACGGCCGCCGGGTCCATCTCGGCGACCTCGGAGATCCCGCGCAGGGTGTAGAGGACGGTGAGGTGGTCGTCGACGAGCTGCATCGCGTCGCGGTCGCCGGTCACCACGTAGGCGTGGAAGCCGTCGGCGATCGCGCGGGTGGCCAGGGTCGCGAGCACGTCGTCGGCCTCGACCCCGGCGACCTCGCAGACCGGGATCCGCAGCGCTTCGAGCACCTGCTTGATGAGGTCCACCTGGGGTCGGAACTCGTCCGGTGGGGAGCTGCGGTTGGCCTTGTACTCGGGGTAGGCGGCCGTGCGTGCGACGTCACGCCCCTTGTCGAAGGCGACCACGATGGCGTCCGGCCGCCGGTCCCCGAGCAGCTTGATCAGCATCGAGGTGAAGCCGTAGACGGCGTTGGTCAGCTGTCCCGTCTGCGTGCGCAGGGTGTCCGGCAGGGCGTAGAAGGCGCGGTAGGCCAGCGAGTGCCCGTCGAGCAGCAGGATCGTGGGACGGGGCTCGGGCACGGGAAGGACCTCGCGGTCGGTGGCGTTGACCCGGAGCCTAGTGAGCGCCGCCGTCGCGCCGTCCGCGCACCGGCGCGTACCGTCCGTGTCACGGCCCGTACCGTCCACGTGACGCCCGAACCGTGCCCGACCTCGAGGTCCCTCGTGAGCACCGACCTGTCCCCACCCGCCGACCCGCTGGTGTTCGACGTCACCGATGCGACCTTCCAGGCGGAGGTGATCGACCGGTCCCACACCACCCCCGTGGTGGTGGACATCTGGGCGGAGTGGTGCGGCCCGTGCAAGCAGCTCGGTCCGATGCTCGAGGGGGCCGTGACCGCCCGGGACGGCGAGGTGGTGCTCGCCAAGGTCGATGCGGACACCAACCCCGGCGTCACCCAGGCGTTCCGGGTCCAGGGCATCCCGGCCGTCTTCGGGCTCCGCGACGGGCAGGTGGTCGCGCAGTTCACGGGGGTCCGACCGGAGGCCGAGATCGCCCGTTTCCTCGACGACCTCGCCCCGTCCGAGGCGGACCGCGCCGTCCGGCGCGCCCGCGTCCTGTCCGGCACCGAGCGCGAGGCCGAGCTGCGCCGCGCGCTGGAGCTCGAGCCGCAGCACCGCGAAGCCGCCGTCGGGCTCGGTGAGCTGCTCGTCGAGCGCGACCCCGCGGCAGCCATCGAACTGGTGGCCCCGCACCGTCCGGATCCGGCCGCCGAGGCGGTGGTCACCCGCGCCGAGCTCGCCAGTGGTGGCAGCGGCGACGTCGACCTCGAGGGCCTACGACCGCGCGCCGACGCGGGTGACGCGACCGCGCTGCTCGAGCTCGGCCGGGGCCTGGCTGCGCGCGGGGACTACGACGAGGCGATCGACCGCCTCCTCGCCGCCGTCGAGCTCGGCGGCGAGGTGCGCGAACCGGCCCGTGAGCAGGTCGTCGCGCTGTTCAACGTGCTCGGCGACGGTGACGAACGGGTCCACCGGGCGCGCCCACGTCTGGCACGCGCCTTGTTCTAGTCGCGCGTCGCCCTGCCGCTGCCGGCGCTGCCGACCAGGCGGCGGGCGGAGACGGCGACGAGACCGAGGCAGGCCAGCAACAACGATGCCAGGCCGGCACCGCTCGGCGGTGGTGGCGTCGCGCCGCGGGCGAGCGCCGTGTGGACGTCCTCCTCGCCAGGGGCGTGGACGTGCCCGTCGGGCGCGATCGTTCCCGCCGTGCTCGTCGCCTCCGTGCCGGCAGCTCCGGTGCTCGAGGTAGCCGGTGCGCCCGCCGTGGTCGACGGAGCGGTGCTCGCCGACCCGGTCGGCGCCTCCCCGAGGTCGCGTGTGCTGGCGACGGCGGCACGCGCCGCGGGGTCACCGGTCACCACCTCGGCGACCGTCACCTCGTCGGCGGTCCCGTCACCATCGAAGCTGACCTCGACGAGTTGGACGTCCTCGTCACCGCCCTCCTCGGTCTGGGCGCAGTAGACGAACGCGTCGCCGTCCCGTGCCACGGGAGCACCGATGGCCCGCAGGAACCCGTCGAGGTTGAGACCGAGCAGGGCGTGGATGTCCTCGAGCTGGGGCATCGAGCCGTCCACGACGCAGTCGTTGCCGCCGTACGCGGCCCGTTCCCACATCGTCAGGTACTGCTCCGCGCCGTTGAGCATGTCGCGCAGGATCGCCTGGCCGCCACCGCGTCCCGGGTGGCGCTCCTCGGCCGCGAGCTGGACCTCGCGGAACCAGTCGGCGAAGAGCCCGTAGTGGGCGACGCCGTCGGTGTTGATGTCGTAGGCGCGCACGCCGCTGACCTGCTGACCGAGGGTCACACCTCCGATCGGTGCCTGCCACGGCCGGTCGTAGTCGATGCGGGTCGCGACCTCCCCGGTGCGCGGCCCTGGCTGGGCACCCAGCCCGTTGGTGTCCGCGCCGTACCCGAGGCCGAAGTCGTAGCCGGGGGGCGCGTGCCGGCGGGCGTAGTCGCGCAGCACGGTCCACCGGTCCGCGAAGCCCGCGGCGTCGTCGGTGCGCGGCGCCACCACGCCGTCGAGCTCGTAGATGCGCTGGTAGATGACCTCGTTGGCCCAGCTGTGGCTCGACATGAGGCCCGGGTAGACACGCCCGCCCCGCCCCGGGACGGTGCGACCGTCACGGCCGCGGCGTCCCGGCTCGGTGATGAGCTCGTCCTCGATCAGGTCGAGCGCCTGGCGTTGGGCGAGCGCGCTCATGTGGTCGGGATCGAAGATGACGCCCTTGGCGACCATCTGGCGGATCAGGTGGGCACCGAGGTCGGTCAGCCCCCGCGTGTTGCAGTGCGGCCCGGGTCCGTACAAGGGCAGGCCGTAGCCGCCGAGGCCACCGAGCCCGAGGATGCGGGCGGCGAGCTGGTCGATCTCGTCCGGCGTCTGCTCGGGCAGCTCGTCACCGAGGTTGAGCTGGGTGCGGTCGAACTCGTCGCCGTGGTCGTGGGAGTGGTCCTCCGGGCAGGCCTGCATGTCCCAGAAGTGTCCGGTCACGAACCGGTTGCCGACGTTGACGACGATGCCCGTGGTGCCCCCGTCACCGGTGACGCCGGTCAGGGCGTTGTCGAACTTGTTGACCATCTCCATCTGGCGCACGCCGAGGTCGACGACCTCCTGGAGCCGTTCGTCGATGTCGTCCTCGGTGCACTGGGCCTGGCCGGCGAGCTCGTTGCAGTCGAACAGCACCGACACCTCGATGCCCATCACGACCGCGAGCCGACCCGCGTGGATGGTCTCGCGAGCCTGTGCCGGGGAGGTGACGATGCGCAACCACCCCTCCCCCGGCCCGCCCGACTGGGCGTCGATGTAGTCCTGCAGCTCGTACAGCCGCTGCGCCTGGAGGCGGACGCCGTCCATCTCGTTGCAGGAGTTGCGCTTGAGGGGGTAGAGCTGGCACAGCGCGGTGTTGTCGACCAGCAGGTTGGTCATCAGGCGCAGCCCGCCGAGGTGGGCCCGTTCGAGCCAGCGGTAGTAGAACTGTTCGTGGGTGAGCGTGTCGTGCTGCGGCCAGTACCCGAAGGTCGGCCAGCCCACCGGGTCGTACTCCGCGACCGGGTCGGTCGGTTCCTTGCCCGCGAGCGGTACCTCGAGGACGCTGTTGAGGACCTGCCCGTCGGTGACGCAGTTGCCGAGCGCGTGCTCGACGCCGTAGGGGTGCCACGGCTGGCCGCAGCGCAGCTCCCCGCCGATGAACTCGTAGGCCATCCCGTGCACGTGCGCCTCGAAGAAGCCCTCGACCCGGCTGCTCGGGTCGGCACCCGTCGGGGCCGGCCGACCGTCCGCGCCGGTCTCGATCTCCGGCCAGGTCGCGCAGGGGCGGCCGTCGGCATCGTCGGGCAGGTGGCGGAAGACCAGCGGGGCGGCGTCCTCGGCCGCGACGAGCGTGAGTGCGCCATCCTGGACGCCGAGGGCACGACCCCGGTCCTCGAGGGTCAGGTGGTAGGTCGGTTCCCGACCGGCGGCGATGGCGCGTTCGTGGAGCTTGCGGTCCGGATCGTCCCCGGTGGCCGTCAGCTCCCACTCACCGTCCCGGCTCGGCCGGGCCGCGACGGCGACGCGTGTCAGAGCATCGAGGGGGAGCTCGCCGAGCGCCGGGAGGGCGGGCAGGGCTCCGAGCAGCGGGAGGTCGGGGGTGGCGGCGACCGCCGAGACGTAGCCGCGCACGTCCCACCACGCGTCCTCGTGGCTGGTGTCCGGACCTTCGTCGGTCGCCAGCAGGTAGGTCCCGAGCCGGGTCGCCTGCAGGTGGAGCGGCACCGCCGCGTCCGCGTCGCCGAGCACGAGGCCGCCGGCGTCGCGGACCACGTACCCCGCACCCGGGACCTCGATGCGGTAGCAACCGCCGGCGAGGGCGTAGCGGTCCTCGGGCACCGGGAGCCGGTCGTCGACGTCACGGTCCTCGACCAGCTCGAACGGGTACGCCGCTGCGCTGACCTCCGGATCCGGTGGCGTGTTGGACTCCCACGCCGGACGCTGCCCGATCTCCACCGGCGCGCGGGTCTGCGCGATGGCGCTCGAGCCGGGGAGCACGGCGACCAGCGCGACCACGGCGCCGACACCCACTCCCGCGCGCAGACGACGGCTTGCGAGGACGTTCACGGCGAGCTCCCACCCGGGACGGTCCGGTCGCTCGGCTCAACGACTCACGTACCGGTTGGTGTCGGAACACCCCGGGATGCGCCGAGGGTGGGCGCTGACCGCCCCGTCGGCGCGCCCAGTCGCATCACGCGTCCAGGAGACCGACCCCGAGCGTCAGGACCCCGGCGGTCAGGACGACCACACCAGCCCAGAGCAGCGCGATCCAGCGGTTCGGCCGCGTCACGTCCGTCCCGAGCACCGACAGGAAGAAGCCGGCGGGCAGGAGGATGGCCGCGGCGGGCACCCCGCTGCGCGCCACGATGCCGACCACCCCGTCGAGGCCGGTGGCGTCGACGTACGGCTGGGTCACCAGCGCGAACACCACCAGGACACCGGCGTGCGCGTGCCCGGCGCGGAAGAACCGCTGCTGCAGCGGTGTCGCCGGGACGCTGCCCCGGCCCACACGCAGGAGGAAGGTGCCGCCGAACGCGATCGTGGGCACCGACAGGAGCAGCACCGCGGCGGTGCGGAGGGTGGCGTCGGACAGGTCCATCGATGTCTCCTGGTGCGCCCCGGCGTGAGGCAGTCGTTGTGTAACGCTGTTATGTAACGATGTTATGGCACACTGCGCGGACGCGGTCAAGCCCCGAGGAGGACGAGGTGGCACGTCCACGGCGTTACGACGACCGGATCCGGGCCCAGCTGGTGCGGGCGGCTGCCGCGATGCTCGTCGCCCGCGGCACCGCCGGGTTGTCGGTACGCGCCGTGGCGGAGGCCGTGGACGCCTCGACGAGCGCGATCTACGCCCTGTTCGGCTCCAAGGCGGGCCTCGTCCGCGCCGTGTACCGGGCCGGCTTCGAAGCGCTCGAGGCGCACCTCGCTGCCGTCACGCGCAGCGACGATCCGTGGGAGGACCTGCTCGCGCTCGGGCTCGCCTACCGGTCGGCGGCGATCGCGGCACCGGACCTCTACGAGGTGATGTTCGGCCGGCCGGTGCCCGAGTTCGCTCCGGACGCCGACGACGTGCGCCTGGCGTTGGGGACGCTCGATCACCTGCGTCGAGCGCTCGGACGCATCGCCGAGACCGACGGTCTGCCCCCGGGCCTCGACCTCGAGGCGGCGACCCGGGCGACCTGGGCGCGCGTGCACGGGCTGGCGTCGCTGGAGCTCGGCGGCGGGCTCGGCGACGGCGGCGAGGCGCTGTGGCGGTCGGTCCTGCTCGCCGACCGTCGCGGCTGGCGAGCGGGCTGACCCGACCGGCTGTGGCCGTCAGCCGACGAGGCTGAGGAAGCGCTGGGTGCGCTCGTGCTGCGGGTCGTCGAGGACCTGGCGGGGCGGCCCCTGTTCCACGATGACGCCGCCGTCGATGAAGACCACGCGGTCGGCGACCTCGCGGGCGAAGTGCATCTCGTGGGTGACCACCATCATGGTCATGCCCTCGTCGGCGAGCTGGCGCATCACCCCGAGCACCTCCCCCACGAGCTCCGGGTCGAGCGCCGAGGTCGGCTCGTCGAACAGCATCAGGTCCGGGTCCATCGACAGCGCACGGGCGATGGCGACGCGCTGCTTCTGACCGCCCGAGAGGTGGGCCGGGTACGCGTCACGCTTCTCGGCGA